>NZ_KE992693.1:189404-272955 GCF_000466465.2 Clostridium sp. KLE 1755 | reverse complement strand
CCCCCCCGCACCCCCGAAGCCACCCACCAGCTCCAAAACCGCCTAAACCGCATGATAGGCCAGCTGAACGGCATCAAAAAAATGCTGGACGACAACCGCTACTGCGGCGACATCCTCACCCAGATAGCAGCCGTAGAAAGCGCCCTCCAAAGCTTTGGTTACATCATCCTCCAGGACCACCTGGAAACCTGCGTCGTGGAAGAAATCCAAAACGGCAACACAGAAATTTTAGAAGAAGCCATAGATCTGATTAAAAAACTGAAATAATTCAGACAATAACCCTAATTACAATCTGCACAATGCGACAGCCGCCAAATGAATGAAAGCTCAAAGCTCCCCGGGTTTTCCAAAAATCCCAGTTCTAAGCTCCTCCCAAGTCCCAAGTCCCAAAACCCAAAAGCCCCAATGCTCCCCACCAACTCATTTGCCAGCTTCCCGCCGCAGAAATAAGGATAGTAATAAAGAAAGAGGTGATCCCCCATGCAAACCCAGAAATTCAACATCACCGGCATGACCTGCGCCGCCTGCCAGGCCAACATCACCCGGAACGTCAGCAAGCTGCCCGGCGTCCAAAACGTCAACGTCAGCCTCCTGGCCAACCAGATGACCGTAACCTATGACGAAACCCAGGCCGACACAGCCAAAATAATTGACACCGTAACAGGCATCGGCTACGGCGCTTCCTGCCCGATACAAAATGAAAATAAAGAGAGTACAATAAGCAGAGAATGGGAAAACCGCCGTGAACTTACCGAGGAAAACCAGAAAGGCATGAAAACCCGCCTGATAACCTCCGTAGCCATACTGATTCCCCTCATGTACGTAGCCATGGGCCCCATGCTGGGCTTACCCGTACCGGGTATTCTAAACGGCATGGAAAACACCCTGATATCAGCCCTGACCCAGCTTTTGCTTACCATCCCCATTATGATCATCAACCGCCATTTCTATCAGTCCGGCTTCAAAGCCCTGATAAAAAAGGCCCCCAATATGGACTCCCTGGTGGCAATCGGTTCCGCTGCCGCCTTCCTATACGGCGTATTTTCCATGTATAAAATGTCCTATGGCTTCGGACACGGCAATATGGACATCGTCCATCAATATGCCCATGAACTCTATTTCGAATCCTGCGCTATGATCCTCACACTGATTACCGTAGGAAAGTACCTGGAAGCCCGCTCCAAAGCCAAGACCTCCGATGCCCTCCGCAAGCTTGTGGATCTTGCCCCCAAAACCGCCGTGGTTTTCCGCAACGGACAGGAACAGACGATCCCGGCGGAAAACGTCATTGCCGGTGATATCGTTGTTATCAAACCCGGCGGAAGCATCCCCGTAGACGGAGTGGTTACAGAAGGCCACGGCTATGTGGACCAGGCCGCCATCACCGGAGAAAGTATCCCCGTGGAAAAAGACCCCGGAGACGAAGTGATTTCCGCTACCATCAATAAAAACGGCACCTTCCGTTTCCGTGCATCAAGAGTGGGGGATGACACCACCCTGGCACAGATCATCCGTCTGGTAGATGAGGCCGGCAACACCAAGGCTCCCATTGCCCGCCTGGCGGACCGTGTCAGCGGAATCTTTGTCCCCACGGTTATCGTTATTGCTGTTCTGACTGCAATTGCCTGGATAGCCACCGGCCATACCTTTGAGTTTGCCCTTTCCAATGCTATCGCAGTGCTGGTAATTTCCTGTCCCTGCGCCCTGGGCCTTGCAACTCCCGTAGCCATTATGGTGGGAACCGGAAAAGCGGCAGAATACGGCATCCTGATAAAATCAGCGGAAAGCCTGGAAACATTGCATTCCATCGACACCATTGTGCTGGATAAAACAGGAACCATCACCTCCGGACACCCTTCGGTAACCGATGTGATTATTTTTAACAAAAATATAACCCAGGACACCTTCCTGGCAGAAGCAGCAGCGGTGGAATCCGGGAGCGAACACCCCCTGGCTATGGCTGTGGTAGAAAAAGCCAAAGAGAAAAAGCTTCCGGTTCCCCAGGCGGAAAGCTTCGACGCCCGCGCAGGCCGGGGTGTCAGCGCCGTTGTGGAAGGGAAAAAATATCTGGCCGGGAACCTCGCCTTTTTACAGGAAAACGGCCTTCTTAAAAAAGAAGACATGCAAAAAACAGCCAAACAGAAACTGGAAAGCCTTGCCAATGAAGGAAAGACCCCTCTGCTTTTTGCAAAAGACGGCGAACTTGAGGGCATCATAGCTGTGGCGGATACCGTCAGGGATTCCAGCAGATCTGCCCTGAAGCAGTTTAAGGAAGCCGGCCTGAAGGTGGTAATGCTGACCGGCGATAACCGGATTACGGCAGAAGCAATCCGTAAAAAATTAGATATTGAAGAAGCCATATCAGAGGTTATGCCCACCCAGAAGGAATCCGTTATCAGGCAGCTTCAGGAAAAAGGCCATAAGGTAGCCATGGTAGGCGACGGCATCAACGATGCTCCCGCACTTACCAGGGCGGATGTGGGAATCGCTATCGGTGCAGGAACGGATATTGCCATCGATTCGGCGGATGTGGTCCTTATGAAGGATTCCCTCGTCGACGTGGCGACTGCCATAGATTTGAGCAAGTCGGTTATACGCAATATCCGCATGAACCTGTTCTGGGCATTCTTTTATAACATTTTGGGCATTCCCGTGGCGGCAGGCGTTCTGTATCCGGCCTTCGGCCTGCGCTTAAGTCCCATGATCGGTTCGGCAGCCATGAGTTTGAGCTCCGTATGTGTTGTAACCAATGCCCTCCGTCTGCGCTTCTTCAAAGGGAAAACAACAGACATTACTGCCTTTGACCAGCCGGAAGCAATTTCTGCGCCGGAATCACAGCAGCCATCTGCCGTCAAAAAACAGCTATTGACCGCTGCACAGGAGGAATCCGTTACTCAGGAAGACCCCTCCAGCCAGAACACAATAAAACCAGAAAAAGAAAGGAATGGACAGGAAGAACTGTCCGGAAAAGGAGAATCAGAAATGGAAAAAGTAATCACAGTAGAAGGAATGATGTGCGCACACTGCCAGATGCATGTGCAGAAAGCCCTTGCAGCCGTGGAAGGTGTTCAGGAAGCGAATGTGGATCTGGAAGCAAAAAAAGCCACGGTTAAGCTGTCTGCGGACGTAGCGGATGACACCCTGAAGAAAGCCGTGGAGGATGCCGGCTATACTGCAGTGGACTGCGTAACCAGATAAAACAGCGCTGAACAAAAAAGCAGGATATGTCAGTTCAACAGGGAATAGTTCATTGCGCACAGAACCTAAATAAGGTATAAAGAAGAAGAGCCAGCCGGAACGAATGGGACGCAGCCCCAAAGCTGCGTAATAGCCGAAAGAATTCCGGATGCAGCTTCTTCTGCCGGAGAAACTGAATTCAGAAGCTTAAAAAAGCCTCTGCACCGACAGAAACACGGTGCGGAGGCTTTTTTGAAGTAATTTCTGTTATCTTTGTAAACAGCAAACATCACCCATCATTTCTGCTGTTCACAAAGATAATGACTGCGGTACTGGCTGGGCGTCATATTGGTAAATTTCTTAAACTGCCTCATGAAATGAAGCTCATTTTCATACCCGCAAAGCTCTGCAATGGACTGGATGGACATTTCCGTGGTCCGCAGGTAAAAACGGGCGGATTTCAGGCGTGCCTGAATCACATCCTGAATGCAGGAAACACCAAACAGCTCCCGGTAAAGATGCTGCAGATAGGAAGGGCTGATATGCACTAACTCAGCCATCGCCTCAATTGTCCATTTTTTATGAGGCGTGTTTAAAATGGACATCCGCAACTCATTCATTGCGGAATAATATTTGTTTTCCATGGCTTCGTCAGGAGAAGACAAAAGCTGGGAGGCCAGTGAATACAGCAAAGTCCGCATGAGGGAATCCAGAATCTGTTCCCGGTAGGGATGCTCCGAATTTTTTTCCAGGACGATCATACGGGCATATTCGGAGAGCTGTCCGGTAAAGGAAAGCGTGCATGGCGTATTGCAGGGAAGCTTCAGCTCCTGCAGGAATGGTAAGTCGCAGTCCTCAGGCAGAAAATGAATCCAGTCATCATTATAGGAGGCGCCTACACTGCCGTAATGGACAGGAACCGACGGTTCATACAGAATAACCGTCCCCGGCGGAGTCTGCAGAGTTTTTCCGTCTATCCGGAAAAAAGCCTCCGTTTTTATAAGCAGAAGAGTATAGTCAGGCGTTCCTCCCGGACGGCGCATTTCCAGCCTGGTCCGGTGCCTGGAATCATAACCGCAGTGGCCGACAGTAATCATGGCAGATACATATCCTTTCAGGTTAAAATGACAGCCCTGCCGGACATCTGGATAAAAGAGCAGTTTCCCTGATATCCGCAGCATTCCTGTCAGTTATATTTTACAGCCTTTTACAGATTTGTATAGTGCTGTTATAAAAATAAATGTAAGGCTGCCGCTCTCCGGGTTCACAGAAGGAGAGCAGCAAAACGCTGCCAGTCTCTCTGCAATTGTATCTGACACCCGCTGCCCGGCTCATCTAATTGCAAATAAACAAAAAATAAGTAACAGTTCAGCCTTCGGTCAAACTGTTACTGCATCCGCTCATTAATAGTCGCCTTCGGCGAGGGACGGATGCCTGCTGCCACCACGTTTTCTCACGGTTTGCGCAGTGAATGCGCAAACCTGCCAGAACTGTTACAATAATAATACATAAAGGAGTACAAACCATGGCAAGACAGGAAAGTAAAGAAGAAAGACAGAAATGGCTGGAGGAGGTATACGGCAAAATCTGTGCCAAAATGAGCGCCGAATGCGACAGAGTCGGCGACAAAATCCCATACGTGCCGGAAAACGGCAGATATACAACAGACTGGGGTGAAAAAGACATATTCTGGTGGACCAATGGTTTCTGGGGAGGAATGCTCTGGCAGATGTACCATGCCACAGGGGATGAGAAATACCGGAAAGCTGCCGAAGGTGTGGAAAAGAGGATGGATACCGCATTGGCCGATATCGGAAAGCTGTATCATGATGTGGGATTTATGTGGCTGCATACCGCAGTTGCGGATTACCGCCTCACCGGCAGCGAGGAAGCCAAAAAACGAGGTGTAAATGCGGCCAATGTTCTGGCAGCCAGATTCAATCCGCTGGGCAATTTTATCCGCGCCTGGAACGGCGATAACCAGGTGGGCTGGATCATTATCGATTGCCTTATGAATCTTCCCATCCTCTACTGGATGAGCGAGGAAAGCAAAGATCCCCGATTCGCTGCAATTGCAAAAATCCATGCGGATACGGCCATTGACAAGCTGTTAAGACCTGACGGCTCCTGCAATCACATCGGCATCCTTGATCCGCTGACAGGAGAACTCCTGGAAGCGCCCGGAGGCCAGGGCTACGGTGAAAACAGCGCCTGGAGCAGAGGCCAGTCCTGGGCGGTTTACGGCTTTGCCCTCAGCTACCATCACACCGGTGAGGCCAGATATCTGGACGCGGCGAAAAAAGTGGCGCATTATTTTTTAGCTAACGTGGCTATGACCGATTATCTGCCGCTCTGTGATTTCCGTTCGCCCCAGGAACCGGTATATTATGATTCCACGGCAGGAGCCTGCGCTGCCTGCGGCCTCCTGGAAATAGCCTCCTTTGTGCCTGAACATGAAAAGAGGCTGTATGAGGAAGGTGCATACCGTATCCTGCGCGCCATGGAAGAGAATTTTGCTAACTGGAACCCTGAAGAGGATGCTATCCTGGAAATGGGAAAAGCCGCATACCACAGCGATGCCGGACAGGAAGCGATTATTTACGGCGACTATTTCTTCATAGAAGCGATCCTGCGCCTGCTTCACAAGGACTGCTTCCTCTGGTAGTATATTTATAAAAAGGCGTGCTATGCGCGCGGACAGGAGAGATTATGGAAAACAATACAAGAAAAATATGGCTGGATTCCATGCTGCACATCGTAACTCCGGTGCTGCAGGCTTTGGAAAAAGAAGAACTGAAAAAGACCATGCCGCTGGATTTTCATGGAGAAAGAGCGCCCTTTGCGCCTTTGGAGGCTTTCGGAAGGAGCATGCTCGGCCTGGCGCCCTGGCTGGAGGCGGAGGGACTTGAAGGAGAGGAAAAGGAACTTCAGGAAACCTACCGCCGCCTGGCAGTACGCTGCATAGACAAAGCGACGGATCCGGAATCCGCGGACTTTATGATTTTTAACGAAGGCGGCCAGCCCCTGGTGGATACGGCATTCCTGTGCCATGCGCTGGTACGCGCCCCCAGACAGCTGGCAGGCAGCCTGCCGGAGAGAGTGCACAGGAATCTGGCGGCGGCCCTGAGAAGCTCCAGGCAGATTGTGGCCTGCAATTCCAACTGGATTTTTTTCTCCGCTATGGTGGAAGCCGGATTGTATGTGCTGGGTGAAAAAGATTATGATAAAATGCGCATTGCATACGCCCTCAGGGTATTTGACGGCTGGTATAAAGGGGATGGCGTCTATGGCGATGGAGAAATGTTCCACTGGGATTACTATAACAGCTTTGTTATCCAGCCCATGTATTTGGATCTGGCGGAAATGTTCGTAAATCTGGGGGAAGAATTCCGGGAACTGGAAAAAAGGGTAGCCGTCCGGGCCGCACGTTATGCTTCCGTTCTGGAACGGATGATCGCGCCTGACGGAAGCTATCCAATCCTTGGACGTTCCATCTGTTATCGTTTCGGCGCTTTTCAGATGCTGTCCCAGGCCGCGCTGGAACATCGGCTGGAGGGCTCTCTGAAGCCTGCCCAGGTCCGCTGTGCATTGACCGCGGTTATCCGCAGATGTATGGAAAACCAGGAAATGTTTGATCAAAATGGCTGGCTGCAGCCGGGAGTCTGCGGATGCCAGCCCGAACTGGCGGAGGGCTATATCAATGTGGGAAGCCTGTACCTGTGCAGCGCCGTATTCCTGCCGCTGGGCCTTCCCGTCTCTGACCCGTTCTGGGCCGATGAAGATGCGGACTGGACCTCCCGAAAAGTGTGGAGCGGCGGCCACGTACAGATTGATCATGCGATTGACTGAACTGGACAATATTGACCCGACAGAATCATAATTATTATAAGGAGCCAAAATGCAGACTGTTTTGGCTTCTTATTTTTTTGCCATACCTGTCCACTCAATAAAACTATTCTCATATACATTCCCTCCCCGTCCCGCATTTCGTTCCGTGCACAGTTCCATATCACGCAGTTCCATATCCGCGAAATATATTGGTCACCCCATATTCCTTATGCTATAATATCCAGAGAAATTCAGACATTTTTACATCGGATGAAAATGATTGGCCCCGGTTTTCCGGGGATACATTGCTGGCAGGAACGCAGCTGCCGCCGTCGGCGGACAGCGCACAGGGGAGGAAAAATACATGATAAAGCTGCTTATCGTAGAGGATGAGCTGATAACCAGGCGCGGCCTGATGCGGCATGTCCCGTGGAAAAAAATAGGCGTGGATGCCGTGGAAACGGCGGAAAATGCAGATGAAGCTTTCGGGATATGCGCCAGATGGCAGCCGGATATTGTGCTTTCCGATATTAAGATGAGGGGCATGGATGGTATCGAGATGTGCAGACAGCTGCGCAGCCTTTTGCCGGACTGCCAGATTATTTTTGTCAGCAGCTATTCCTACAAGGAGTATCTGAAGGCCGCTATTGAGCTGGGGGCGATACAGTACGTGGAAAAGCCCGTGGTTTTGGAGGAATTAATCGGGGCGGTGGAAAAAGGCATCGAAAGAATTGCTCAGATTAAAAAGCAGAAGGCGTTGCAGGACAGCTATACGGAGAGCATGGATTTTTTGAAGAGGGAGGCTCTGTTTTCCCTGCTTTCCACGCCGGAGGATGTAAAAAAGCTGGAATGTCAGCTGCGCCGGAGCGGCCTTTGGGACAGCGGGGATACCCGGATGCGCATCGGGATTGTAAAGCTGGCGGGAACGGTGGACGACGCCGGGGAGTTTGTCCGCTTCTACCGGGAAAAACTGCAGATATTTATGGCTGAAGAACAATTCTATTGTAATATGGATTTCCACGACAACAGAACACTGATTTTGCTGGCAACCGGCACGAAGTCCATGCTGGACAGGGATGGAGAACTGATTCGTGCCCTCTGCGTGATGGCCGTGGAATCCAAAGGGGAATACCGTCATTTCCTTGCTGTGGGAGCTATGGTGGAGGAACCCGGAAAGCTGTATGCATCCTATCAGTCCGCCTGCCAGTCGGCAGGATGCCTTTCCTATAAGGGCTTTGCCTCCTTTGCATTTTGTGGGGAAGCGCCGGCCGATCGGTATTTTGAGGTGGGAAAGGAACAGGAGGAGGCCTTTGTGGGCGCGCTTTCCAGGAGGGAGAAGGAGGAAGCCATCCGTATTCTGGAGCAGATTTATGCACAGCTTATAACAGAAAAGGCCGCGTTGAACAGCTCGGTAAAAAATATGTATTTCCTGCTTTACAGCCATATCCAACAGCTGGAAAAGGAACTGCTGACAGGAGAAGGAAGGGAACGCCGGGAATCCGGACGTTTCTGGGACAACGCGCAGACATTGGAAGAGCTGCACACCTTTGTTGCCGCCCGGGCCATGGAAGCTATTGAAGCAAGGGAAAGGGAAGGTACCGGAGGAAATGCGGTGATTTTCCAGGTAATTGAAGTGATGAAGCAGCGGTATTCAGACAAAAGCCTGTGTATTAAGGATCTGGCGGATGCCGTATACCTCACGCCCTCCTATCTGTCCGGTCTTTTTAAAAGGAGGACCGGAACCACCATCAACCAGTATTTGACCAACATGCGGATTGACCAGGCCAAGAAGCTGCTGCGTGACAACAGCCTGAAGCTGTATCATGTGGCGGATCTTGTGGGCTATGAGGATGCCGCCTATTTTGCCAGGATTTTCAAGGCACAGACAGGAATGACGCCCTCAGAATATAAGGAGAATAAGAACCTGTGAAAAAAATATGGTCCCGGATGAAAAATTATTTCAAACGCCTGCCCATGCGGATTAAGCTTACCGTATCCTTTTCCGGCCCAATGATCCTGATTTTTATTCTGCTGCTTTCCTGCAGCTATATGCTGATTGAGAAAAGATACGAAGCGCAGATTATCTATTCCGCAGATCAATCCTTTGAACAGGCGGTCAACTTTCTGGAGAGCCATCTGCAGAATATGAATTATATTTTGGAGCTTGTGGGTGCGGATCGGGAGCTGCAGGACATGCTGGAGGAGGGAAATTACCTTACCAGACAGGAAGCGGGCGATCAGTGGAGGGATTACTGGAGGATCAATGATATTATGACCTCGCTGGAGCTTTCCAATAAAATGTACCAATGTGGAATTTATGTGCCTGACAGCCTTGTTTACGCCTATAACAGATACCATTTTTTCCCGGAATCCGATTTGCAGAAGAAACCATATTATGGGGAAATGTGCGGCCGAATCAATCAGGGGCTGTTGTATTTCACAGGGCTTGAAAGAAGCGGCCCGGAGCTGGTGGGAGAGAAGCAGCTGCGTGTGGCAATGCTGAAGAAAATATACGGAGAGGCGGGAAGCGGCACCTCCTGTATCGCAAGGGTGAGTGTTTCCAGTGATGAACTGGAACGGATTGTGGCGAATTCGGATGTTACGCAGAAGGGAATCAGTTACCTTATTAATCAGAGAGGGGAAATTCTGGCGGCATCCAGTCAGGAAAATCTGGATGAGCTGTCCGGAAAAGGAAGCCTTCCCGGCCATGGCAGGAATTCCTCATGGCAGGAGCTGCGGATGGGAGGAAGCGCCTATCTTTACCGTCAGAGAAAGCTGGAGCAGGCGGAATGGACGCTGGTTTCCATCATTCCAAGACAGGATTTTTACAGGCAGACTTATTTAATGGGAATGACGCTCATCTTTTTTTCCGTGTTGATTGTGCTTTCCATCTTTCTGATTTCCTGGCTGTTGGGAAAATATTACTCAAAGCGTCTGGTAACGCTGAATACGAAGATGAAACAGGTACAGGAAGGGCAGCTTTCTTTGGAAATACCGGAAGAGGAAAGCGATGAAATCGGCGAGCTGTTCCGCAGCTTCAGTTATATGACCAAGGAGCTGCGCAAGCTGATGCTGGAGCAGTACCGGCTGGGTAAAAACGTGAAATCGGCCGAGCTGCGCGCTCTGCAGGCGCAGATCAATCCGCACTTTCTGTATAATACCCTGGATTTGATCAACTGGGAGGCCATGGATTACAATGCGCCGGAAATCATGGAGCTTGCGCAGAATCTGGCTCAGTTCTATCGGATCAGCCTGAATAAGGGAAGGCAGATCGTCAGGGTGAGGGAGGAGCTGAACCATGTACGTGCCTATGTCAGGATAGAAAATTACCATTTTGATAATGCCATCAGGCTTGAGATTGATGCGCAGGAGGGCGTGGAGGAGCTGTCCTGCATCAACATCATCCTTCAACCCTTTGTGGAAAATGCGATTATGTACAGCATTGCCAGGGTGCCTGACATGGTGGAATGCAGAATCCGTATATCCGCGGTGACCGAAGGAAAGGATCTTATTTTTTGTATCACCGACAACGGGCTGGGGATGACTGCGGAACAGGTAGCGCATATTTTTGAGGAAAATACGTGCGAAGTAAGCCATGGCTACGGAGCCAAGAACGTGAACTTCAGGATTAAGCTGTGCTATGGGGAAGAATATGGAGTTTTCTATGAAAGCCAGGTGGGAAAGGGAACCACGGTTACAGTCCGTCTGCCCGCCCTGACCCCGGAGGAAGCGGAAAAGATTCTGTATATTGACAGTTAAAACGAAAAAAGACAACAAAATAAAAAAACGGCAAAATAAATAGCCGGCAGACGCGGCAGGAGTCCGGGACAGGATTCCTGCTGCGTTATTTTTGGGGTTTAAGGAGGCCGGTGGCAGCAACCTTGAATGGTAAAAAAGAGCATAAAAAATGTACTAATTTTAAATTTTTATGCAAATTACCAATAGCAAATAAAAATATAAAATAAAAATGATTGCAAAAGCAATATAATTTATAAATAAATATACAAAATACACACAAAGCATAAAATAATCCGGTAAATCTCAGTTTTGTCATATTTCAATTTTTATCAAGGAATAATACAATACTTATATCATCAATACGTACACAACGCGGTAGTAAAAAGTGAAATGTGTACAGAAAAGATTACGGTTCGGCCCTGGCCGGACTGTAACCAGTAAAGAAGGGGGATGGAAGTCGTGAAAGAGCGATTTAAGAACTTTGGCCATGAACTGAAAAAAAACAGGGCGCTGTTTCTCATGGCGCTGCCTGCGGTGCTCCTGGTCCTGGTCCTGTCATATCTGCCTATGTCGGGCCTGATACTGGCATTCAAGAATTACCGGTTTGACAGGGGGGTATTCGGCAGTGACTGGAATGGCCTGGAGAACTTCCGTTACCTGTTTTCGTCGGGAACAGGATGGCTGATTACCAAAAACACAATTCTCTACAATCTCCTGAATCTGATTACCTCTCAGGGGCTTGCAATCATTCTTGCCATTATCATTTCTGAAATGCAAGGCAAATACTACAAGAAAATTACCCAGTCCGTTATCTTTTTTCCTTACTTTATTTCCTGGGTAATCGTCGGCGCTTTCGTCTACAACATTTTCAACTATGAAACAGGACTTCTTAACGGCTGGCTTACTTCGCTGGGAATGGAAAAAATCAATGTCTATTCCATGCCGTGGGTCTGGCCTATCATCATCTGCTGCTTTAATGCCTGGAAGTGGTGCGGCTACAATTCCATTATTTACATAGCGGCCATTACCGGAATCGATGGAGAGTGCTACGAGGCGGCGCAGATTGACGGTGCAAATATTTTTCAGCGTATCTGGTACATTACGCTGCCCTGTATCAAGCCTACGGTAATTACCATGCTTCTTCTGCAGGTGGGCAGAATCCTGCGCGGCGATTTTGAAATGTTCTATCAAATCGTCGGAAATAACGGGCAGCTCTATAATGCAACCGATGTAATCGATACCTACGTGTTCCGTTCCCTGATGCAGAATTCCAATCTGGGAATGACGGCGGCGGCCACCTTCTATCAGTCCATTCTCTGTTTCATTATCATCATGCTGGTAAATACAGTTGTCAAAAAAATCGACGAAGATTACGCGTTGTTCTAGGGAGGGAGTGAGAAATTATGGCAGCAAAGGAACAGGTTATGGAATCCAGGAAAGTAAAAATGGGGACGGCTGCGATTGTATTCAATATAATCGGCTATATACTGGTAGGGCTTGTGGCAATCATCTGTTTATTGCCCTTTATCATGCTGATATCCGGTTCTTTTTCTTCGGAACAGGCCATCCGCTTTACCGGCTATGGACTGCTCCCCAAGGAGTTTACGTTGGAAGCATACCGGATTGTATTCAAATATCCGGAAAAAATAGCACGGGCGTACGGTGTATCCATATTTATTACGGTAACGGGAACCGTGCTGGGACTGTTTATCACTACGATGGCAGCTTATGTCATCAGCAGAAAAGACTTTAAATACCGTAATGTAATTTCCTTTTTTTTCTATTTTACGACGTTGTTTAACGGTGGAATGGTAAGCACCTACATTTTTTACATCCAGTACCTGCATCTGAAGGATAACCTGCTGGCGCTTATCTTACCTGGAATGGTAAATATTTTCTATCTGCTCATCATGCGCAGCTTTGTCGCGGCGGTACCCATTGCACTGGTGGAATCCGCGAAAATAGACGGGGCGGGAGAGTTTCGGACCTTTCTCCAGATTGTCCTGCCGCTTCTGAAATCAGGGCTTGCAACCATCGGCCTGTTCATGGCGCTGGGCTACTGGAATGACTGGTACAATGCCATGCTTTACATGAACAGTTCGGAAAAATATCCGCTTCAGTACATGCTTTATGACCTGCTGCAGCAGACGCAGGCGCTGGCCAGAATCGCCAGCCAGGCGGGTATCCGGGTGGAAAGCCTGCCATCCAACACGCTGAAGCTGGCAATGGCGGTAGTGGCCACAGGGCCGATTATCCTGCTTTATCCGTTCGTACAGAAATACTTTGTTAAAGGTGTCACAATCGGCTCCGTGAAGGGCTGATGGATGATATATGAAAAAAGGAGGGTTATAAACATGAAAAAAGCTTCTAAACTGATCTCCACGCTGCTTACGGCAGCCATGGTGGGAACACTTCTCGCAGGCTGCGGCGGCAGCAGTTCAAACACAACCACGGCGGAGTCCGTTGCGGACAAGGGCACGGCTTCCACAGAGACAGCCTCATCGGGGGAAACAGGGCTTGATACCTCGGAGGAGGTGGAGCTGGTAATGTACGTAGTCAGCAATGAGCCTGCAAAACAACAGGAGCTGACGGACAACATGAATAAGATTTTTAAGGAAAAGCTGAACTGTACGCTGAAAATCAACTATATCGGCTGGGCGGAATACCCCAACAAGTATCCGCTGCTGTTCTCCTCAGGAGAAGCCTTTGATATGGCCTATGCCGCTACCTGGCTGAACTTTTCGGCGCTGGCACAGAAGGGGGCGTTCATGAATCTGGATGAACTCTGGCCCACCTATGCGCCTGATAATTTTGCCATGCAGTCGGAAACAGCCAAGCAGCAGGCTACTATCGACGGACATTATTACTGCGTTCCCACACTGCTGGCAACCTATTCCGCATACGGCCCTATGTGGCGCACTGATATTCTTGACGGAACAGACTGGGACGGCAAAATGGAAAGCTTTGAGGACATGGAAAAATACATGGATCTGGTAAAGGCCAACCGTCCTGAATTTGAACCCTACGACGTATGCTCCTCCGGTTCCGAAATGGATGACCTGTATATGTACAATAACGGGATGTATGCTATTAAGGGATCAACCAATGATTTTCTGTTTATTGATCCCATGGAAGAAAATCCCAAGCTTTTCACCTATTATGAATATGACAAAACCCCGGAATTCCTGGAAATGATGAATCGCTGGAATGAAAAAGGCTTTTTCAGCAAATCAGCCCTGTCCGATACGGATACGGAAAAAACGAAAAACGGGAAGGCAGCGCTGAAAATCCATAATGTGGATACTTTTACAGGACTGGTTATTGACAAACCGGAGTATTCCTTTGATTATGCGAATCTGGTGAAGGATGTTTCGAACCTGTCCTTTACACAGGATGCCATGGTTATTTCCAATACCTCCAAGCATCCGGAAAGGGCGTTGGCGCTCTGGAACCTGATTACTACGGACAGAGAAGCATTTGACGCATTCTTCTATGGCATCAAGGATGTTTCCTATGAACTGAATGACAAGGGTGAGGTAAAAACACTGGATCCTGACAACTATGCTGCATCCGCCATGTGGGCGGCCCGTACCACTGAACTGAACAGGGATGGCATCGGCACACCGGAGCGTACCACAGAGCTGAAAAAGGAATGGGATGCATATATTAAGGATGGCGTGGGAAGCCAGAAGTACCGTTCTTTCGTACTGGATACCTCTTCAATTGAAACGGAGTATGCGGCCTGTCAGAATGTGCATCAGCAGTACTGGTGGCCTCTGGAGCTTGGCTATACGGATCCGGTAAGCGGGCTGAAGGAATATCAGGAAAAGATGGAAGCGGCCGGTATTGAAAAGGTACGCGAGGTATTGCAGCAGCAGTTGGATGCTTATGTTGCAGGCTTAAAACAGTAAGAATTTAAAGCAATAAAGATTTAAAGCTAAGAAAAGTTTTAGTGTACAAAGGCGGCGGTAAATTTTCCGCCGCCTTTACCGGGTATTATGCCGGAAAGAAAGGGGAAAGGGATTTTTATGGAAAGAAGAGTGAAGGTATATTTGACAGATATCAGGAACGGCAGACGCTTTTCGGAAGAGACGCCGCTTGTATTTAAAGCGGACAAACCAGGAAATGATGGTAATGAGGGACACGTCCTGAATGTATATGATCAGGTAAAGTATCAGGAAATCCTGGGTTTCGGAGGGGCTTTTACCCAGGCCGCCGCTGTGAACTATAAAAAGCTGGACGAAGCACAGAGGGAAGAGGTGCTGACTGCTTATTTCGACAGGGAAAAGGGGCTTGGCTACAGCTTCTGCCGCCTTACCATCAACAGCTGTGATTTTTCCACGGAAATGTATTCCTATGACGATACACCGGAAGATTTTGAACTGAAGGATTTTTCCATTGCCAGGGACAGAGAGGATGTGATTCCCATGGTCCATGCAGCCCGGGAAAAGGCGTCGGAACTGCTCTTGTTCGCTTCTCCCTGGAGTCCTCCGGCCTGGATGAAAACCAATGGGAAAATGGATAAGGGAGGATTCCTGCGGGCAGACTGCAGACAGGTCTGGGCGGATTATACGGCCAGATACCTTCAGGCCTATGAAAAGGAAGGAATCCCCATCTGGGGCGTTACCGTACAGAATGAGGCAAAAGCAGAGCAGGGCTGGGAATCCTGCCATTATGAGGCAGGAGAAGAACGGGATTTTGTGACAGGTTTCCTGAAGCCTGCTTATGAAAAAGCAGGATTGGGTGACAGAAAGATTTTTTTCTGGGATCACAATAAAGAGCGCGCGGTGGACAGAGGGCTGGAAACACTTTGCAATGAGCGGTCAAGAGCGGCCTTTGACGGCATAGCGGTTCACTGGTATTCCGGTGATCATTTTGGAGCGCTGGATGTTTTCCACCGCCTGTATCCGGAAAAGCTTCTTATTGCCTCCGAACAGTGCAAGGGGAGAGAGAAGCTGCCGTGGGAGTCGGGAGAGGCCTATGCCCATGATATCATAGGGGATTTGAATAACTGGGTGAGCGCGTGGGTGGACTGGAATATGCTGCTGGATGAAAACGGAGGTCCTGATCACTGGCTGGATGAGCAGCTTCAGTGGGAAAGCATTACACGGAAACGCCTGGAAAGAGGCCTGGAAATCGACTGGAAAAAGGAAGACTTCCGGAAGCTGATGGAGGAAGAGGGAATCTGGTTCGGCGAGTCGCCGCTTCTGTGTGATCATGGGGAAAAAAGCCTGCATTACGCCTCATCTTATTATTATATCGGCCATTTCAGCCGTTTTATCAAACGTGGGGCAAAGAGAATCGGCAGCTCGGTCTATACCTCGGATTTGGAAGTATGCGCTTTCCAAAATCCCGATGGCTCAATAGCCGTTGTGGCGATGAATGCATCGGAGGAAGTAAAAAAGGTGGTACTCCGGTTCCATGAAGAAATAGCGCAGACCTTTATCCCGGCGCACAGCATCGTAACCTTCATATTTTAACCGTATGTCTGGCAGGAAGAAAGCCGTTTTATCCTGCCTGACGAATACGCGCGCTTCAGCGGGCAGATAGGAGCAGAAATGGAAAATAACATGAAAATAAGAGGCGTAAATCTGGGTAACTGGCTGGTGCTGGAAAAATGGATGAGTCCAGCGCTGTTTGAAGGAACGAAGGCGGAGGACGAGGATGCGCTATGCAGGGAACTCCCCAGACAGGAGCTGATCGAAAGACTGACAGCACACAGAGGCAGTTATATTACAAGGGAAGATTTTATATACATCAGTGAGCGGGGACTGAATATGGTCCGCATACCCGTACCTCACTTTATATTTGGAGATGACCCGGTGTACTGTGAACCGTACGTGCCCTGTATTGAATATCTGGATCGTGCATTTGACTGGGCCGGTGAAACAGGCCTGCAGATACTGATTGACCTTCATACGGCGCCGGAAAGCCAAAACGGCTTTGATAACGGCGGCATCTGTGGTGTCTGTAAATGGGCGCAGAGTCCCGAACGGATTGACAGAGTACTCAAGGTGCTTGGAATGCTGGCGGAGCGGTATAAAAGCCATCCGGCGCTGTGGGGGATTCAGCTGTTGAATGAACCCATATCCGAACCGTTGTGGCAGATGATCCGTAGCAGATATCTCCCGCAGGATCCGGAAAGGGCGGCAGGCTCCTCCTTTGTACCGTTAGAGGTTTTATACGATTTTTACACCAGAGGCTATCATATGCTGCGAAGTATCCTGCCTCCAGACAAGAAAATCGTGTTCCACGATGGTTTCCGGTTTGAGGTATGGGATACTTTTTTCAGGAAAGCAGGTTTTGAAAATGTGGTGCTTGATGCGCACTGGTATCTGGGCATGGGACAGCCCGATGAAGATACGGATGAGCTTTCCTATATGAATGCCATATTAAAGGAAGACGTAAAAAAACTGAAACGAATGGAGGCAGTGGTTCCTGTAATTATAGGAGAATGGTGCCTGTCCCATAACCTGAAGCCCGGCAGAGAATATTCCGCATTGGAAAAACAGCTTTCCTACAGGCTTATCGGTGATGCCCAGCTTATGGCATGGGAATCAGCAAGCGGATATTTCTTCTGGAGCTACAAGCTGCTTTCCCAACCGGAGGGCTGGGATTTCAGGAAGTGCGTGGAAAAAGGCTGGCTGCCGGACAATCTGGAAAAAGGCTTCTGATTCCAGGCGAAGCCTGTGTCGATGATTCCCGCCTACGCTCCTTTTGGGTTCCTGCGGCTTCATTTTCCCGGGCTTTTCCGTCGGCCGGGGAAATGACCAGATGACAAAAGGTCCGGAAACAAAAATACCCGGAAACGGATTGACAAAGAAAAAAGTCTGTTATATAATGACACCGTTCATCGGAGGGTGAACCATTCGTAAGGAAATGGTAACCGGATAAGATGCTGGCTGAGATGCCTGCTTCTTATCCGGTTTTTTGTGCGGCGATTTTTAAGCGTCAGCTAAATATACATACAGAGAAAGGGAAACAGAAGATATGAAAGAAACGCAGAATTTTACAAAAGGAAATATTCTCACCTCCCTCGTCCGGTTTGCGCTGCCGGTGCTGGCGGCGTTATTTTTGCAGACGATGTACGGTGCGGTGGATATGCTGGTGGTGGGGCAGTTTGCCACGGCGGCGGATGTTTCCGCCGTTTCCACAGGAAGCTGGCTGATGCAGCTGATTACTTCGTTTGTGGTGGGGATTGCCATGGGTACGACAGTGCTTCTTGGACGGAGGCTGGGAGAAGGAAAGCCGGAAGAAGCCGGAAAAATCATCGGAGCCAGTATCGTTCTCTTTACCATCATCGGAGTGGTAATCACCTTTTTTATGGAACTGTGCGCGGTGCCTGTGGCGCAGATCATGCGTACGCCCATCGAGGCCTTTGACGCAACGGTCCTGTATGTCCGTATCTGTTCGGCCGGATCGGTTTTTATCGTTGCCTACAATGTGCTGGGCAGTATTTTCCGGGGAATCGGGGATTCAAGGATGCCGCTGGTTACAGTGGCAATAGCCTGTGTATTTAATATTGCGGGAGATTTCCTTCTGGTGGGCGTTTTCGGCATGGCGACGGCAGGAGCGGCGATTGCCACGGTTCTTGCCCAGGCGCTCAGTGTGATCATTTCCGTACTTATTATCCGGAGGCAGAAGCTTCCATTTACCTTCCGCAGAACGGATATTGTTTTTGACAGAAAAAGAATGGGAAGCGTATTCCGCCTGGGACTGCCCATTGCTTTCCAGGATCTTCTTGTGAGTATTTCCTTCCTTGCCATTACGGCAATTGTAAACTCTCTGGGAGTGATCCCTTCGGCAGGCGTGGGCGTGGCGGAGAAGCTGTGCGGATTCATTATGCTGGTGCCCTCGGCCTTTAACCAGTCTATGTCCGCTTTTGTAGCCCAGAATATGGGCGCGGGAAGAATGGATCGGGCCAAGCGTGCCCTGCTGTGCGGAATCGGAATGTCTCTTGTGGTCGGCGTGTTTATGGCCTGGCTTTCCTTCTTCCACGGGGATCTTCTGGCAGGGCTGTTCGCCAGGGATGAAGCGGTCATTGCGGCTGCCGCGGATTATCTGAAGGCCTATGCAATCGACTGCCTGCTGGTGTCCGTCATGTTCTGCATGATAGGCTATTTCAACGGCTGCGGGAAAACACTCTTCGTCATGCTGCAGGGCATTGCGGGCGCATTCGGCGTCAGAATCCCCGTGTCCCTCATCATGAGCAAAATCAAGCCGGTATCCTTGTTCAAGGTGGGCCTGGCAACCCCCTGTTCCTCTGTGGTACAGATTATATTGTGCGTTGGCTATTTTCTCCTGCTTTCCCGCAGAAAACCCAAAAAAGAGGTAGTAGAGTAAGTCCTGTCAATCCGGTTCGCAGTCCTTCAGAAAAAAACGGAGGGACATTACGGTCACAGCTATTTTATACTTTGCTTCTATGGAAATATTACCAGAAGGAGTGGACAACAGCCCGTCTACATCGGCAGCGTCCACTCCTGCCATTTTAGCAATCGTTTCCCTGGATAAATGATGATAGGAAATGAGTACTTGTAAAAAAGCGCTTAACTTTGAGTCTTTATCCTCTGTTGCAGTCAGGAACAGAAAAAAGATTTTATTATACAGTTGAAAACAGCAATCAGGCTCTTTTGGCAGAAACGCAATGTCACCCGATGCAAGACGTTCAATGGCATCGGCAGGCAGACCCAGGTATGGAGAAAGCGCGACCGGGCTGAATTGGTAACTATTTATTAAACTTTCTAATTTTCCGCATATATCGCTGCCATCGTCAGGTCTGATATTGAGAACTTCCTGATTATTTTCCATATTTCTGCTTCCCTTTCCAATAAATTTCCGGTTCTGTATCTATAAAACTATTGAGGTTTTGAACGTTGAGCCGTTCCATTTTTCTTCAGTGTAATATGCATCAACGAGGGTGTCAAATCTATTTAGCACAATGTAATCATTATCCGCCCCGGCACCCGTCAAGCTACAGGTCTGCATACAAATTCAACGTGACAGCCAGCCAATTCCCCGTCAGCGTTGCAGTGACTTCCCCGCCAAGCTTTTCCGCAAGCAGCTTCACAACAGCCAGTCCCAGCCCCGTGCTTCCCTGTGTCCTTGCGGCGTCCCCTGTATAAAAACGGTCGAACATCCGCTCCACGTCAGGGCGCGCCCCTGCTTCGACCGGATTTTCCATCCGCAGCATGATGCTCCCCTCTGGATTTTCTGAAAGGGAAATCCGGATATCCCCTGGACTGTAACGAACCGCATTGGTCAGCAGATTCTGCAGGATACGCTCCAGCATGCCCGGATCAGTACGTAAGAAAACAGATTTTTCGGACAGCAGGATATCAGGATGTATCCCTCCGGCTTCCAGCAGAAATGCATTTTCCGTGAGAAAGTCAATGAGCAGGTTGGAGAGATTAACAGACTCTTTATGCGGCTGCAGCTGTTCGGAATTCAGGACAGAAAGCTCATAAAACGCTTCAATAAGCTCATTCATACGGCGGGCCTTCCGAAGCGCCGTATCCGTCCTGCGCAGCTGTTCCTCTGAAAGAAAGGTGCGCTCCAACAGCTGCAGATGTCCCATAATAACGGTAAGCGGCGTGCGCAAATCATGGGAAATCCCGGCGATGGACTCCCTGAGCTGTTCCTCATGGCGCAGGGCACCCGCCGTAAGGGAGCGCTGTCTGGCATAGTGCCGGTTGATTTGCCCGGCAAGGCGCTCCAGGTCACGATCAGTGAGGGACAGCTCCAGCATTTTTTCAGTTTCGCCGTCCGCGAGCAGGGTAAGCTGCTTCGACAGATGACGGATTTCTTTTTTCAGCAGATAATATTTAGTACAGATAAAAACGAACAAAATACCGAAAAAAACGATGTAAAGACCGATGGCGTCCGCCCCCTTCCTCCCTGCGGTTTAAACTGCCCCAGCCCCAAAATTCTCCAGGCGGCGGCTGCAGGATATCCATAACTTTTATAACACACTTTACAGTCACGTATCTTATTTCAGTTCACATCTCCTGAAAGCGCCCCAGGCCGCGGGAATCAGCACTGCATACCAGATCAGCGCCACCATCAGCCCTTCCGGATAGAACCAGTCCGATAATACGACAGCCTCCCTGATCTGGAAGGTGGGAAGAAAACGGACAGGAAATCCCAGCATCATGCCATAACCTAAGTAAAGAGCAAGCGTAAAGGTAACCAGGGCGGCAGCGGCAACAGATTTCGCCATGTCCCTTAGCCGGAAGCAGCAGAGCAGCGGCAGCAGGAAAAATGCGCTGTTTTGCAGAAGGGAATAAACCAGGGTTCTCAGCACTGTCTGTAGAAATATGCCGCCGTCCGGAAGGCCAAAATGGGACAGCTCCCGCAGACAGCCCGCGGCTGGATAAATAAAAGCAGGCAGATTAAAGGCTGGAAGCAGCACCACGAGCCTGGCGGCAAAGATATGGGAACGTGAATGTCCGGCGGTGATTTCCCGGTCAATTGTCCGGCAGGAAAACTCCTGCCCTAGGAGAAAGGCGAGCAGGCAAGAAAGCAGGATCAGCAGAAAAGTGGAATCATAAATCATGCTGTTCCATATATCCGTTAAAGTTTTTGGCTCGCCGCCCGGATTCCCCGGGGAATCAATAAGATAGGTATCCGCCATAAGAAAACCAAGAACGAAAACAGCCAGTGTACTTATTTGGTAAATCCGGTTCCTGAACAGCTGATACCGTTCCATTTTTATCAGATTAAGCATAGCAACCTCCCTATTTTAAATCGGCATGACAGAATATAATGCCCGCGCCCGCAAAGCAGAGGAAAACCCAGGCAGCATCCACAAAAACAAGCTGTGTGAAGGGTATGGCCAGCTGTCCCAAAGAGAGGAAGCGAAGCTGCCCCATGGGAATAAAAGGCGCCAGAAGCTGTGCATCGGGCAAGTTGAGCAGAAAAATCATCAGAAAAAAGGCGCTCATTCCCAGGGAAAGTGTTTTCCCCACATCCCGGCAGACAAAAGCCAGGAAAAAGGGAAGGCTTCCCATGGCGCATACGGCCATAAAGATAACGCCTGCCTCAGCCGCCGGCCGGACAGTGGCTGGAAAACAGCTTCCCCCGAAGAAAAAATGTCCCCAGAGAGCCGCAGCAAATAGCGGCGCTGTCAGGATACAGCAGGATGCGGTGAGAAAAACAATTCCTTTTGCGAGAAACAAGGAAAGCCTCTTGTGTCCGGCGGTCACGGCGGCATGTAAGGTCCGGTTCTCAAAATCCACCCCCACAAAGAGCGGGCATAATATTATGCTGAGAAAATAAAGCAGCGGCGTATTGAACAGTGCGCCGGAAAAGCAGTCTGCCGCAGATGTGGGCAGCTTCCGGTCAAGCATCATCACGCTTCCCAGCAGCAGGGAAAAGACGAGCAGCCCGGGAAAGCTTTTCTGATGTGCAAGCTTATACAACTCAGCCTTCAGCAGCTGTGCCATGTCGTCCCCCTCCTATCCTGTTTAGAAAATATTCTTCCAGAGTATCTCCCTCCTGCTGCAGTCCGGTAACAAGGATTCCGGCATCCGATAGGATCTGCGCCGCCAGCTCCGGCTCATCCGTATGCTCGTAAAGGCGGATGCTTCCGTCGGGCATAAGCTGCATCTCTTCCGTATCCAGCTTTTGCTCCAGAAGAAGAAGGGCCTTCTGCGGATCCTTTGTGCGGATAGAAAGACAGCGTTTACAGCGTTCGTCCAGTTCCCTGTCCGTAAGCTCCTCTATAATGCGTCCCCTGTCAATCAGGATAAAATGGGAAGCCGTCTGATAAAGCTCCTCCAGGATATGGCTGGATACGAGAATGGTTATGCCGTATTCCCGGTTCAGCTGGCCCAGCAGCCTTCTGATTTCCACAATGCCAGCGGGATCGAGGCCGTTGACAGGCTCATCCAGAATCAGGAACTCGGGAGTGCTTAACAGTGCAAGGGCGATCCCCAGACGCTGCCTCATTCCCAGGGAAAAATTCCGGGCCTTTTTCTTTCCGGTATCCTGAAGGCCTACGGTTTTCAGACAGCCGGGGATGATGCTTTTGTCGGGAATTCCTCTCTGGATTCTCTGAACCTCCAGATTCTGCGCCGCGGTAAGATTAGGGTAGAGGGCGGGTGTTTCGATCATGCAGCCGATGCGCCTGCGCTGCTCCTGCAGCCCGGACGGCGTGCTTTTCCCCCATAAGGACAGTTCCCCCTGCGTGGGAAAGGAAAGTCCGGTAATCAGCCGCAGAAGCGTGGTTTTCCCCGCGCCGTTCTGGCCGATGAAGCCATAGATTTCCCCTTTTTCCAGCCGCAGGCTGACATGATCCAAAGCGGTGGTATGTTTATATTTTTTTGTCAGTGCGTTTGTTTCCAAAACAGCAGTATTCATAGCGTCAGCTCCTTTCTAATCCCAAGTCTAAGGCGAAAGGTTAAAGAATTTCTTAAGTGGACCGGGAAAATATTAAAAAAAGAATAAAGCCGAAGGTTTTTTCCCTTCAGCTTCTATGTAAGCGGTAGCCGATACCCCAGACGGTATCAATATATTCCTCATCGGGGGAGAGCGCCTTCAGTTTATTTCTCAGGTTGCTGATATGGACGTTAAGCGTATTGTCTTCACTGAGATATTCACAATCCCAGACGCTTTCAAACAGATTGGCCTTGGAAAAAATCTTGTCCGGATATTGCAGAAGAAGCTCCAGTATCCGGTATTCCTTGGCCGTCAGGGAAAGCTCGGCGTCCTTTATAAAAGCGGTGTTTTTTTCCTCGTCCAACAACAGCTCACCGCAGCGCAGCCGCCGCTCAGGTTTTGCGCTCAACGCGGCGCGCCGCAGATTGCTTTCAATACGGGCCAGCACCTCCTCCAGATCAAAAGGCTTGGTCACATAGTCATCGGCGCCGGAGCGCAGAAGGTCGATTTTATTGCGGGTGGTTCCTTTGGCGGAAATGATGATGACGGGAACGGCCCAGCCGGTGCGTATGTCCGTCAGTACCTGATCACCGCTGCGGTAGGGCAGCATGAGATCAAGAAGAACCAGATCCGACCTGTATTCCTGCAGAACCTCAGGAACATGCAGCCCATTATATAAACAGGAGGCCTGATATCCGTTTTCCAGCAAAAATTCGGATAAAAGCCCGCTGATTTCCAAATCGTCTTCAATAATCAGTATCCTCGCCATTCCTTTTCCTTTCCCGCAAAGTGCGCCACAGTCCGGCACTCCTGAATCACTTTCTTACAGACAGTTACCATTTTACAACAATTTACGCGCCGGGACAACCTGCTCCGAAGCTGCATAAGCCAAAACCGCGTTACCTGCGGCACAGGCGTGGAACCGCAGGATGGATGAAAACGGCCGTTCCCCACTATTTTACATTTGACTGGGACTGGAGAAAAACGTATCATGATTACAGATTCTCATTCAAAAACTGACATTGAAACAGCATAAGTACCAGGTGGCGAAACGACTGATTATAAGATGCAAGGCTGCCCGGGCAAAATTGAAGGCAAACAGAAATTGGAAGCACACAGGAGGACGATAGTTGGAAGAAAAGAAAAAGGACAGCCTATGCGGCGGCGCCTGCCCCTGCCCAAGAACGAAATGTGAGCGTTACGGCGATTGTGAAAGCTGCAGAAAGAAACACACGAAAAGCGCCCCCTACTGCGAAAGGAAGAAGGGAAAAGCGCCGGCCCGCAAAGCTGCAGAAAAGAAGGGCCGGCGGGCTGAGGGGACGCAGACATTATAAGGTAAGTACGGCAACGGTCCGGTTTCCAGAAATTTTGCCGTCCGTTGTGATATTTCCTCAAGAAAACGTAGTTAATATAAGAAGGCTCGCAGCAGTTAATCCGACAAGATGCCTGTTGCGGCCGGAATACATAGGTCTGCCTGCCTGAATGGCGGCAGAATGAGGGAGAAGGCAATGGATGATGAAAAAATTATAGAACTGTTCTGGGAACGTTCTGAGCAGGCCATTTCTGAAACTGCGGATAAATATGGGGGCATCTGCCGGAAAATCGCATGGAATATCCTGGGAAATGAAGAGGATACGCAGGAGTGTGTGAACGATACCTATCTGGGAGCCTGGAACAGCATCCCGCCCCGGCGTCCGGGAGCGCTGCGGGCCTATCTATGCAGAATCGCCCGGAATCAGGCGGTAAAAAAATACCGGCTCAATACGGCGGCGAAAAGAACCTGTGTGCTGACCTGTGTGCTGGAGGAACTGGAAGACTGCATTCCCGCGCCGTCCTCCTGGGAGGTGGAGGATCAGATCGAGGCCAGAGAGCTTGCAGAGTATCTGGAGGAATTCCTGGATACCCTGAAGGAGCGTGACAGACTGGTTTTTCTGCGCCGATACTGGTTTGCCCAGCCGGTAAAAAGTATCAGCAGGGAATGCGGCGTCACGGAGCATCATGCGGCGGTGATTCTGGAACGGAGCCGTAAAAAACTGAAATGCTTTCTGGAGGAAAGAGGTGTGCGGATATGAAATCTGAGCTTTTGTGGGATGCAATGGGGCATATTGACGAATCACGTATTGAAGAGGCGCTGTGTCAGCCGGAGGACAGGCCGGCAGGAAAGAAAAGAAAGAAGAGCAGACTGAAAAAAGGGATCGCGTCCGCAGCCGCGGCTGCGCTTGTCATCATGGTGGGGACTCCCCTGCTGGCCGCGGAAAGTCCGGCTTTTTACCAGGCCCTTTATTCGGTTTCTCCTTCTGCGGCACAGTTCTTTATTCCGGTCAGGGAGGCATGTGTTGATAATGGGATACGGATGGAAGTGGAATCCGCCGGCCTGGAAGGAGATACTGCCAGGATTTATGTTTCCCTTCAGGATCTGGAAGGAGACCGAATCGATGAAACGACGGATCTTTTTGACAGCTATGCCATCAGACGCAGCTTTGACAGTGTTGGTACCTGCAGCAGAGTCGCCTATGATGAAGAAAACAGAAAAGCCACTTTCCTTATAGAGATAACAGCCATGGGCGGCAGTGACATCAAAGGCGGCAAAATCACTTTTTCCGTAAGGGAATTCATCAGCGGAAAAACTGCCAGGGAAGACATTCCCTTAGAACTGAAGCCTTCGGACCTTGCACAGCGTGAGATTACCGGAGTGCTGACCGATCCTGTGATTACGGGCGGCAGCTATTCCTGGGAGGCACAGCAGGACTTCGGCGTTTCCATAGAAGATGAGACTGCCATGGAAGAGCTGGAGAAAAAACTCCCCACTACAATGCTTGTTCCCGGAGAAAGCCTGTATTCCCCCATGGAAAACATGGATATTTCAGCAGCCGGCTATATGGATGGCATGCTGCATATTCAGCTCCGTATGAAGGAATCGTTAACGCTTGATCCACACGGTTTCGTTTATCTGATGAATGAAAAAGGGGAACGCATCGATTCTTATTGCGCTGTTTATTTTGCAGAGCATACGGAATCCAATGACCTGCGCGTGGACTATGACGAGATGATGTTTAAGATCCCGAAGGAGGCGCTGAAAGAATACCGGCTGTACGGAAGCTTTTACACGGCAGGAAGAAATGTAAAGGGTGACTGGAGAGTTACCTTTTCCCTTTAAATATCAGACTACTGCAGGAGCTGTCGGACAGACCGGTTGATGTCGCCTGCAGATACCCTCCGGCTGGCCACATATTTCCCGGATGGCCCGCATGACGTATTTTCCGGTGGTGTGTTTTGGGCGGATATGATATAATGTCGTCGAAGACGACATTATATCTGTGCATTCTGGTTTCTGCGCCTGTTGCAGAAATCCAGGCGGTATACAGAATAAACCCGGCTGTGCCGGTGAGATAAAGGCGGTGCTGCAATGGAAAGAGACATTAATCTGGATGAAATATCCGACGGGAAATTATATGATGCCAATGATATGGTCAAGGTGGGGTGTTCGGACTGCGCCGGCTGTTCGGCGTGCTGCCATGGCATGGGAGAAACGATTGTGCTTGACCCTTATGATATCTGGCAGCTCACCTCCCATCTGGGATGTACCTTTGAGCAGCTGCTTTCATCAGGCCGGATTGCCCTTCATGTATACGAAGGCCTGATTCTCCCCAGCCTGAACCTTGTGGGGGAAGAGGAAGGCTGTCCCTTCTTAAATAAAGAAGGCCGCTGCTCCATCCATTCCTTCCGTCCCGGCATCTGCCGCTGTTTCCCTTTGGGCAGGCTTTATGAAAACGGCTCCTTCCGCTACTTCCTTCAGATTCATGAATGCAGGAAAGAAAACCGGACAAAAATGAAAATCCGCAAATGGCTGGATATTCCGGATTTGCGCCGCTATGAAAAATTCATCTGCGACTGGCATTTTTACATAAAAGCCCTTCAGGAGCAAGCAAAAACCTGCAAAGAAGAAGAAAGGCTGAAGGAACTGAGCATGCGGGTGCTTCAGGACTACTACCTGATACCCTACGCGCCGGAAATGGATTTCTATGAACAGTTCTACAGCCGCGGCAGCCTGGGGGAAGGCGGCAACGAGTTAAATTAAATTTATGACAGTAAATAAATCATTGTATGACCGACAGGAAACTGCCGGTCATCTTCATGAAAAATTAAGAAATTGCGCAAACCAGCATATTTCCAGAAATTACCGGCGCAAAACGTTACTTTTTGTGGAATATTGAGAATTATCTTCTTGACTTGAAATTCCCGGGGAGGTAATCTTTTAAGTAGTAAACTACAAGGAGTACATACCCTGATGAAATATAAATGGAAACCTGTCTTGGCAGCTATGCTTGCCTCTTTTTGTCTTTTTTCTTCTCCCCTGACGGCTTTGGCGACAGATAATACAGTCAGCACCATTGAGGATGAAATGGTTCACAATACGGAAGGAGCCGCCGAAGCAGGCAGCGCAGAGACGCAGACCGGTGAATCGGAAACACTGGGCAGCCTCCCCGTTCAGGCCGACGAAGAACCGGGATGGCCCTCTGGCCCTTCCATAGTTGCGGAATCCGGCATTGTTATGGAAGTCTCCACAGGAACGATTCTGTACAGTAAAAATATGCATGCCCAATATTACCCTGCCAGCATTACCAAAATTATGACGGCCCTTCTGGCCATGGAGAACTGTGAACTGGATGAACAGGTAACGGTTCCCCATGAAGCAGTATATATGGAGGATAAGGGGTCTCACATAGCGCTGGACGAGGGCGAGGTGCTGTCCGTGGAGGACTGTCTGTACGGCATGATGCTGGCGTCTGCCAACGATGCCGCCTATGCGCTGGCCATACATATCGGCGGAACAATAGAGAAATTCGCCGAAATGATGAATGAAAGGGCCAGGGAGCTGGGCTGTGAGGACAGCAACTTTGTCAATCCCCACGGACTGCCTGATGAAAGGCATGTATCCAGCGCCTACGACATGGCTCTGATTACCAGGGAAGCGCTGAAGCATGAGATTTTCCGTACGGTATCCAAAACGGTTTATTATGAGATTCAGCCCACCGATAAACAGCCGGATCTGATTCCCATGTCCAACCACCATAAGATGATCTGCAGCGGCAAATACCATTATGACGGTGTGTTTGCAGGAAAAACCGGATATACGGTGGTGGCAAAGAACACGCTTGTCACCTGTGCGGCACGGGGTGACATGGAGTTGATCTGCGTAACCATGAAAACGGAGGGCAGGCAGGTATATGTGGATACCGCTACTCTGTTTGATTTCTGTTTTGATAATTTTAAAAAGGTGGATATCGGATCCAGCGGCACGGAGGGTGAAGAGATTGAGGTTTCCGTGAAGGAGGGGGACAGCCCGGAGAAAACGGAGAAAATACCGTTTCGGATATCGGAGGACGGCTATGTTGTCCTCCCTTCCCAGGCAGAATTCTCGGATTTGAAGCCTCTGCTTTTGCTGAATGCGGACAGAGGGCCGGAGGTAACCGGCGCGGTACTGGAATATCTTCTGGGTACCCGCACCGTGGGACAGGCTGTCATAGCGCTTCCTGAGTCCATGATAGTGAAGCCGGAGCCTGAAACCGTACAGAATGAGACGGAGAGCGAACCGGAACAGGAGAAAGAGAAAGAGGGCAAAGGCTTCCGCTGGTGGTACATTCCATTGGGTATCCTTGGCGCTCTGGCGGCAGCGGGCGCAGGCTTTCTTATAGTCCGCAGACAGATATGGAAATACAGATGGAGAAAAAACAGGAAAAGGCGCAGAAGCGGACGGCATTAATCTGACAGAGCCTGAATACTGCTGAAAATAAAAATAATTACTTCTTCCGGAGGGACTATAGCTTAACAGTAACAAAGAAAATGCTAAATAACGTAAATCATGCTTGTACATTCGGTTATAAAAGCTTACAATGAGTATATGCATAAACGGCGTATGGCGCAGAAGGAGTTTTTATGGCAACGGAAAAAACATATGATTTTGACGAGGCCTTTTTTACCTCCGTCTTTAATCAGCTGACCACTAATATCTTTATAAAGGATGCGGAAACAGATGTAATAGTTTATATGAACGACGCGATGAAGCGGGAATTTGGACAGATACATCCGGAAGGAAAGCGGTGCTGGGAGATTTTACAAAGGGGGCTGACGGATAAATGCCCCTTTTGTTCGGAACGGGATAAAAAGGGCGGCTTCCGCGCAGGAATACGGCATGAAAGGAATACGTTAACCGGACGCATTTACAAGCATTATGATTCTCTGACGGAGTGGCAGGGAAGAACCTACTGTATATGCAATTTTGTGGATGTTACGGAATATGAAGAGCTGTCGGAGGCTGCGGATCTTGACGACCTGACCGGAATTTATAACCGCAGGGCAGGCAGGGAAAAGCTGGCGGAGATGATAGAGGATGCCAGAAGGGAAAATATAACTCTCACCGTGGCGCTGATAGACGTGAATGGACTGAAGAAAATCAACGATCAGTACGGTCACGGGGAAGGGGATAATCTCCTTACCTCAATGGCCTGCGTGACAAAGGGCTGTCTTGGGGAACAGGATATCATTTTCCGTCTCAGCGGGGACGAGTTCGTGCTGGTATTCTATAATCAGAACCAGCAGGCGGCTGAGAAGCTGATGCGGGAAATCAGCAGGCGGCTCCACGATGAACGGGAGAAATATTCCATTTTTTATGAAGCCACCTTCAGCTATGGCCTGATGGAGGTATATCCGGGAGACAGATATACCTTGTCGGATATCATCAGACGGGCCGATGAGCAGATGTACATACAGAAGCGGAGCTACCATATCATGCGTGCCAAGGAGGGACTCCTTAAAGACGGGCAGAGACGTATGGGGACGAAGCAGTTTGTGTATGATAAGGAGCATCTGTATGATGCGCTGGCCTCCAGTACGGAGGACTATATTTTTGTTGGCAATATGAAGACGGGAACCTTCCGGTATTCACCAGCCATGGTGGAGGAGTTCGGCCTGCCGGGGGAAATCGTGGAGAATGCAGCCGCCTTCTGGAGCGGCCTGATTCATCCCAATGACGAAAACGTGTTTCTGGAAAGCAATCAGGAGATTGCCGATGGCCGGACAGATTCCCACAATATAGAGTACCGTGCAAGGAACACCCGCGGGGAATGGATATGGCTCCGCTGCAGGGGGCGGATGATAAAAGACACGCAGGGCTGTCCGGATCTGTTTGCGGGCATGATTACCAATCTGGGGAAGAAGAGCCAGATGGATCATATGACCGGCCTTTATAACCGTTTTGAGTTTGAAGGGAATATTAAGAAATATATGGTGGACTATCCGGATTTGCAGCGGCTGCAGATCATGATACTGGATATGGACGCCTTTAAGAATATCAACGATCTCTTTGACAGAGCCTTTGGTGACGAAGTGCTCAGGATTACGGCCCAGAGGATTTCCTCTATACTGCCCTCCAATGCACGTATTTACAGGCTGGACGGCGATGAATTCGGAATTATTATCCTCAATGGGGAGGAAGAGGATTACCTGCGGATTTTCAACAGCATCCAGCATAAATTCCACGGACAGCAGGAATACAACGGCAAGAAATATTACTGCACGGTTTCAGGAGGCTATGCCGTATATCCTACGGATGCGGATAATTATCTGGATTTGCTCAAATGCGCCAACTATTCCCTGGAGCATTCCAAGCTGGAGGGAAAGGACAGGATTACCAGATTTTCTGAGGATATCCTGAAGGAAAAGGAAAGAAAGCTGGAGCTGGCAGAGCTTCTGCGGGAAAGCATTGACCGTGGTTTCGCGGGTTTTTCCATCAGTTATCAGCCACAGGTTGAGTCTGAGACCGGAACCCTGTACGGGGCGGAGGCGCTGGCCAGATGGCGCTGTGCCAAATACGGAAATGTATCGCCCGGTGAATTTATCCCTCTGCTGGAGCAGAGCGGCCTGATCGTCCCGCTGGGAAGCTGGGTGCTTTATCATGCGGTGGAGCAGTGCAGGAAATGGTGTGAGCTTAAGCCTGATTTTCACATGAGCATCAATCTTTCCTACCGGCAATTGCTGGAAGGGGATATTGTTGCCAATATTCAGGAGACTCTGGAAGCGCTCCATGTCCAGCCCGGCAATGTGACGCTGGAGCTGACGGAAACCTACCTCATCAAGGAGGATGCCGGAACCCGTGATATCCTGGAGAAAATGAAGAAAATGGGAATTAACCTGGCCATGGATGATTTTGGAATCGGCTATTCCTCCCTTTTTTCACTGAAAAATATACCGGTGGATATTGTAAAAATAGACAGGGGCTTTGTTAAGGGAATTACTTCTGATCTCTTTAATGCCACCTTTGTCCGGGCAATTACGGAGCTGTGCCATGATGTGGGGAAGAAGGTATGCCTGGAGGGAGTGGAGACGAAGGAAGAGTACGATGTGGTGAAAAATTCGGGGCTGGAGCTGATTCAGGGCTTTTATTTCGGTTATCCCATCAATGCGGAAATGTTCGAAAAGCAGTGGCTGTAAACAACGGAATTAAATAAAAAACCATAAAAAGAGAGGAAAGCGCTGTCAACAGCTTTCCTCTCTTTTACGTATACTATTATACTACAAAATTGAGAAAATATCAAGGCTTGTAATAGAACCGGCCAGAACGTATAATAGGCATTTCCAGCAGAAACAATAGGAAACAGGGATTTAAAAGGAGGAGACAGCGGTGAACGAAAGTTTATTGGAGGTGCTGCAGTCACAGAAGGAGAAAAAGGAGCTTTCCGTTCTTATGCAATGTAATGAAAAAACGGAAAGCTTTGGTTTGTCCCTGACGGAGGAGGACGCGCATGAACTGGTTTTGTGCAGGAATGCGAGCCTGAAAAAATACCGCCGGGTGGAGTTCGGAGAAGGGATTCTGGATAAGCTGATTTTTACCTTCTGTGATTCCCAATACATTAATCAGGAGAATTACCGGGAGGTCATGGAGGAGCTGCAGGATATTTTCTATTCCTTTAAGAATGAAGCGATGGATTTGCTGACGGATGACGAGCTTCTGACATTTATGAAGGAACAGTTTGAAGAGATCTGCATGGGAGACACGGAATATCTGGAAAGCACCTGCCTTCCAAGGTTTGCTTGTGCCATTCGTTCCGGTGACAGGGGCTATGTGAAAAGCGGCGGAAAAGGAGAATATGAAAAGCTCAGCGAGGAGCAAAGGTGGGACGGAGAACTCTTTATGGATGTAATAAAGGAGCTTTTCTGGTAATTGTCAGGACCAGTACAGGGGTTTTTCCAAGGAAGGAATAAGGAGGAGAAGGATACGAAAATGGCAGAGGACAGGGAATCAAGGAAAAATGAGGGCAGTATGTATGGTTACGGATTGGAAGAGATACTTCCGGTGGTGATTTATCTGACAAATAAATATACATCCGGGGAAAGCAGCTCCGTGCCCTATGAAAAGGCGGAAATGCTTATGGAAGCCGTGCTTTACTGCATCCGGGAATGCTTTACATGGAATACGGCCGGCGTGCTGCCGGCAGTAAACAGCCTCAGTGCGCGGCAGGCCTATGATAAGGGATATGAATATGTGACGGAAAAGGTAAAAATGGCCAGGGGGCTTTACGATGGCCTGATTACGGATTTCGAAGATTATGGTTGTCTGAATTACCGGAAAACCGTTCTGGAAGGGCTTCCCGCCTTTTTCCTGAAATATGATATCCGCTTCTGCCCGCAGGATCATATCCTGACTCTGGATTATCCGGATATGGCACGCGGGGAGGCACAGTGCGGCGCGGATCGGATTTACAGTTATCTGTCTCATCTTTGTATGGAAAAGAGGTTCCTGGAGCAGTTTGACAGACAGGCGGTATGCAGGGTGTTGGCAGGTGTTCAGCCGGATTACCGGGAACTGTATCTGGACAATATATGCGAAGCAGTGCTGTACCAGGCGGTAAAATGTGTGATTACGGACAGCCCGGTGTGGAAGCTGGAAACATCCGGGGATGAGAAGGAGCTCCTTGGGATATATTTTGACGGCGATACGCGTGAACAGGCTGCCCGCAAAACGGCAGCACTGATCGAAATGCTGGTGGGAGCAATGGAAAATGCGGTGCCGGACCCTGATTTCAGAAATTATTTTGGACAGATGGGGAAAGCTTTTTCCGCCAGATATCTGCTTCAGGCGGGAAGCAGGGAATAAAGGGATAAAAATCCAGAAAGACAAAGACATGTGCCCAGGCCTTTTTTCATAAAATAGGCGTAAGAGTTTATTGGAAAAAGGATAGAAAATGTATAAAGGCATTGATGTGTCGGAGCGCCAGGGAACCATTGACTGGAAAAAGGTAAAAAAAGCGGGCTGCAGATTTGCGGTGCTCCGCTCCATAAAATGGGACGGAAAACCGGACAGTCAGTTTTGGGCAAATGCCAAAGGCTGTTATGCAAATGATATTCCTTATTCTGTTTACCGTTATACTTATGCCGTCCTGCCTACGGAGGCGCTGGAGGAGGCGGAACAGGTAATCCGGCTCCTCCGGTCCCGGGAAAAACGCTCCTGCAGGATATGGTGGGATGTTGAGGATAAGTCCCTGGAGCCTCTGGGAAGGGATGTGCTGACAGGGCTGATAAAAACGGCAGAAAATACCATTACAGGAGCAGGGTATGAATTCGGCATTTATACAGGGCAGTTTTTCTACGATGGAGGATTTTTTGATGCCGGGGCTTTTGACTGTCCCATGTGGGTTGCCCGTTATCCCGTGAGCAGAAGCTTTGTCTTTGATGAAAACCCGCCTTCGGATAAATACCGGCCGGAAATAAAGCAGCCGCTGTTTGCGTGGCAGTATACCAGCAAAGGCAGAATAGACGGGATAGACAGTCTGGTGGATTTTGACATTTGTTATCTGCCTTTTGGGTGAACGGAACAGGGATTGGGAAGCTGTAAATGCCCTGAAACGGAGGGAAAGAAATGGCTGACTGGCTCTTGTGTTTTCCCGCTTACCGTGTATGATAGAGGTAAGAGGCCGTGCAACTGTGACGATGCGGTGCAGTTACGGGAAAATAAAGGAAAGGAAGGTTTTTTATTATGAGAAGGAAAGGTTTTATGAAGCTGGCGGCGGCCGCAGCTGTCGCTGCGGTTTGTTTTTTGCTGCCTCTTAAGGCGGATGCGGCGGAGCTTATTCATTCGGATGAATACGGGGATGTTTATGTAGTGAATTCTGAAGGCAGGGACAGCCTGGTATTTATGGAAGACGCCAGCGGCAAGGTGCTGGAGTTCATGAAAGAAAGCGCGGGAGATCCCTATTTTGTCAGGTATAATGTCATGGATGCTTCGTTGGCAAGGCTGAAAGCAACTGCCAGCGCCATTCAGGTTCTGGATGATAACGGGGAACTGATCGCTAGCAAGGGAGCGGCGGAAATCCAGCAGGAGGTGGCGGCGCATCTGGCTGTGATAAATGCACTGGATGCAATGGATCCCCAGCAGCAGATTATATTGGAAAACCAGCAGCTGGCAAGCCTGGCCGCACTGAAACAGGAGCTGCTGCTGCAAAAGCAGGATTCGCTTGTGAAAATGCAGCAGGCTGCCGCAAACGGTAGTACGGAAGAAGTGATTGCCTGCCAGTTTGCAGCCGCAATGTATGATCAGATGATTACCCTGAGCGCTTCCAAGGAGCAGGCTATCCTTTTGTATCAGCAGCAGTCGATACCGGAGGCGCAGCAGGTTTTGGCATCAATCAAGGAACAGGCAGGAATTATTCAGCGGGAAATATCGGATTTTGCCGTACAGTTCAAGCAGCTTCTGGTACAGGAAATCGTGAACGAGCTGGTAAATCTGCCTTAAGCGGATTAATTTAAGCGGACGGATACATGGGAAAAAGGGCCGGCAGCTGTAAAGCTTCTCCCTTTAATTTTCCTGTTGGGCCGTGAACATTTCCTGCATATCATTGATTAGCTTCATATCCTCCGCAGTCAGCTTCAGATTGGAGCTGAAGGTCTTTCCCTCCGCTGTGGTAACGGTCATTTCCAGCAGCGTCCCTTCCATTACGGCTCCTTTGGAAACAGCATTTAAGAAGGAAGGAAACTTGGGGTGCCTGGCCTTGAACTGCTCCCAGGAGGCCTTTATCTGCAATAATTTCATAGGATTAAACTGGTTCATTTCAAATACTTCCTTTCCCTGATAAATAGAGCCTGGTTCTCAGGCACGTCTATTGTATCATTATTCCCGCTTTTTGGCGAGTGAAAAAACAGGAGACAGACAGTGCGGAAAATGGTAAAATAAATGTGCGGCAATGATAATCAGGCATTTATGGGAATAAGGAGAAGAACGATGATTTATAAGTGCAGGAACTGCGGCGGAAATGTGGTTTATGATCCGGACAGGAAGGAAATGCATTGTCCTTACTGCGACGGGACGGACACACAGGATAAGCTGCCGGGCGGAGGAATGGAAACCTGCGCCAACTGCGGCGCGCCGATAGAGGCGGGGGATTACCGCAGCGCAGTGAAGTGTGAGTACTGCGGCCATTATACGATTTTTGACGAACGGGTGGAGGGCGTATATGAACCCCGCTTGATCCTGCCTTTTAAAATAGGGAAAAATACGGCGGTAAAGCGTTTGGAGAATGAGTTTTCCAGACGGATATTTGCGCCGGAATCCTTTCTTGCACAGGCTACAGTGGAAAAGATGGAGGGAAATTATGTCCCTTTCTGGCTGTACGACATGAAGGCGTACTGTCATTATGCGGGGACAGGAACCAGAGTACGTGTGTGGGTCAGCGGAGATACGGAATTTACGGAAACCTCGTATTTCCAGGTGAGCAGGGATATGGATGTGGATTTTGAAAAGCTGCCGGTGGATGCTTCCCTGGCTATGGAAGATAATGTGATGGATCTGATGGAGCCTTACGGCTATGAGGCGCTGGAAAATTTCAGGCCGGAATATATGTCCGGCTTTCTGGGGGAGATTTACAACCAGGACGCAGAGACGCTGGAAAAGCGAGCCAGGGATAAGGCGGGCAGGGATGCTTCGGTGATGCTGCACAACACCCTGAACGGCTATACAACGCTGATTCCGCAGCAGGAAAATATCAGTTTGAACAGTATACAGTCCAGCTATGCGCTGCTTCCGGTATGGTGGTACCGGTACAGCTTTGAAGGTAAAAATTATGACTGCTTTGTCAACGGACAGACGGGCAAGGTTGTGGGAAAAGCACCTTTGTCGGTCAGGAGAATTTTTGCCTACGGCGGTACTTTTTTCGCCTGCATGTCACTGATTTTGCTGCTTTTGAAGGGAATACTGGAGGAACTGTAGGATGAAAGGGTATCTGAAATATTTCAGGGTGTATTTTATAATCATACTTGTCCTCACTGTGATTTTTGCGGCGCTGAAGCTTACCGGGGCCGGGAAACAGCCGGCAGAGAGGGGCAATACGGAGGCGGTGACGCAGGAACGGGTCTTCGATTATGCGGATAAGCTGACGGATGAAGAAGAGGACAGCCTGCGCAGGCTGATTGCCAAAAGAGAGGCGCAGACAGGCTGCGATATTGTACTGGTGACGCTGAATGAGTCGCTGGAAGAATATGCGAAGGGCTATGAGGAACAGCTGGGATACCTGTATCCTTATCAGTATGTAATGGTGTATGCCGATAATTTTTACGATGAGCATTTGTTCGGCTACAATAAGCCCCAGGGCGACGGCGTGCTGCTTCTGGACAACTGGTACAGGGAAAGCGACGGCAAGGTATATTCCTGGCTGAGCACCTGCGGTAAGGCGCAGGACCGTTTCAGCAGCACAATGATTGATGAACTGCTGGATAAGGCGCTGGAGGATGTGGACAGCAATCCCTATAAAGCCTATAAAAAATATGTGGACCTTTTTTATTATGATATGACCGGGAAAGTGCATATTCCCGTTGCTGCCCTGATTTTTGTGGCTGCGGCCTGCACTGCCGTTTATGTGGGTGTCAACCTGGGAAGAAACAAGGGGCAGAAAACGACCGGGGTGGCGACCTATGTATCGGGCGGGCATCCACAGATGCGCAATCAAAGTGACCTGTTCCTTCATAAGACGGTGACAAGACGTCATATAGAGAGAAATACCGGAGGCTCCGGCGGAGGAGGCGGCGGAGGCCATGTTTCCAGCGGCGGAGTATCCCATGGAGGCGGCGGGCACAGCAGATAACAGAAACCTGTATTTTGCTTCGCAAACCAAGGAGGAAAATTCCTCTGTTCGTCAGAGGATTTACATTTTGCTCCGCAATACGAGTAGGAGGAAGTATGAGAATTCAGTATTTGGGGCATTCATGTTTTAAAATCAGTTCCGGCGGGTATGCGCTGGTGGTGGACCCTTATGAAAATGGTTCCGTGCCGGGGCTGAAAAATCTGGATACCACGGCAAATCTGTGTGTGTTCAGCCATGAACACAGTGATCATCATGGTGAGGGCAGCGTGATTATGGAAGAGAGCTTTCTTCCCTGTCCCTTCCGGATTGAAACCATTGACAGCTGGCATGACGACAGGAACGGGAGCCTGCGCGGCAGGAACCGGATTCATATTTTCCATGTGGAGAAAATGAAGGTGGTTCATCTGGGGGATATGGGGTGCGCCCCTTTGGATTGGCAGATAGATCTATTGAAAGGGGCGGATCTTGTCATGGCTCCTGCGGGGGGCTATTATACGGCGGAACCCTCCGATGTCTGCGCGGTTGTGAGGAAAATAGGCCCTCGTGTGGTGATCCCCATGCATTATCGGACGGCGAAAAGCGGTTTCCCGGTGCTCAGGACCTGTGAGGAGTTTTTATCCTGCTGCGGCCATGTGGTGAGATATGAAACGGATACCCTTACACTGGACAGCGCCACGCCGCCGCATACAGCTGTGCTGAAGCAGTGGGGATATTTGTGAACAGAAGCAGATTCCTATGAAAAGGAGAATTATATCGTTGAACATACAGATTTTCGGGAAGACGAAATGCTTTGATACGAAAAAAGCAGAACGTTATTTCAAGGAACGCGGCATTAAATATCAATATATTGATATGAAGGAAAAAGGAATGAGCAAGGGAGAGCTGAACACGGTCTGTCAGGCAGTGGGCGGCCTGGATAAGCTGCTGGATGATAAATGCAGGGATAAGGATGCGCTGGCGCTGATTCGTTATATATCGGAAGAGGACAGAGCGGAAAAGCTTCTGGAAAATCAGCAGGTCATTAGAACCCCGATTGTACGCAACGGGAAAAAGGCGACGATTGGTTACTGCCCGGATATTTGGAAAGGGTGGGAATAAAGAGTGGAAAAAAAGGCGCCTTATCTTGTGCGGCTCACTGGTATCCTGGTAGAAGAGGGCAGACTCCTGATTATCCGGCAGCACATGCCGGATGGACGGCAATGGTATCTGCCCGGCGGTCAGCTCGAACCGGGAGAAACGATTGAAAAGGGAATTATCAGGGAAATGAGAGAAGAGACAGGGCTGGAGGTTGCGATGGAGAAGTTATTGGCAGTCAGCGATACCTCCTTCAGGAATCCTTCAGCACTGCATATCCTTCTGCAGGTGAAGCGGCTTTCCGGCGAACTTCGTATACCTGGCCTGGAATATGACAGTGTGGCTATAACAGATGTAAGATTTGTCCCAATAGAGAAGCTGTGTGAGTATGGCTTCAGCAATTTTTTTGTCGGTCAGCTTAAGAGTGGATTCCCATTGGAAAACAGATACATAGGGCCGGACACATTTTTTGATTTTCAGGATTAATAGGGCTTACGATTTATGGAAGCTGTGGGATAATGTTAAATTGTATAATTAAAATAAAGTTATTAAAAAAGGTGCAGTGAAACCATCTTCCGGCTTCACTGCACCTTAATTCAATTTTGTAGTTAATGGAACTATCTTATGAAACTGGTTGGCGGATAGCGACGGCATGGTTCTAATTTTGGCGTATATCACTTTAATCAGTCATCGAAGCCATGGATCCAGTCGGCCTTCAGGAAATAAATCAGGAAAATGATGGAACTCAGGGTCCAGGTCAGAGGATAGGCCCAGAAAATAACATTGATTACCGGAATGATTTTTACGACGATGCTGATGTAGGTGATTCTGATGATACACCAGCAGCACATCATAACAAGCATGGGAATCGTTGCCTTTCCTGCACCGCGCAGAATTCCGGCGACGCAGTGTGAATATGCCAGCAGGAAATAAAAGAGCGTAACCGTACGCGCCTGTGTGGTTCCATAAGCGATTACTTCGGGATCGTTGTTAAATGCAGCTATGAGCACAGGGGCAAAGGCATAAATCAGGATACCCACCAGCTCGGCCATAGTGATGGAGCAAAGGATACCGAAACGCGCGCCCTTTTTTGCCCTGTCATATTTTTTGGCGCCCAGGTTCTGACTGATAAACGTAGTCATGGACATAGCAAAGCAGGTGATGGGAAGGAAGCCGAACCCTTCTATTTTGGAATAGGCGCCGCAGCCTGCCATGGCCATTTTGCCGAAGCTGTTGATATTGGCCTGCACCACAACATTGGCAATGGAAATGATGGAGTTCTGAAAGCCGGAGGGCAGGCCGTTCTGAATAATCTGCTTCAGGAAGAAGAGGTCAAAGCGGATTTTGCGGATATGTACCCTGTAATCTTCAGGGCTCCTGGAAAGGCGGATGATACACAGAATCGCGCTGACAAACTGGGAAATGATGGTTGCCAGAGCCGCGCTGCCGACACCGAAACGAAATACGCCTACGAACAGCAGGTCCAGTAAAATATTGACAACAGAGGAAACAATCAGGTAAACCAGGGGATGTCTGCTGTCCCCCACCGATTGAAGAATACCTACAAAAATATTATACAGGACAAAGGCAAGGGAGCCGCAGAAATAAATACGGAAGTAAGTAATGGAATTGGGCAGAACATCCGACGGCGTACCCATCCAGATAAGCAGCTGCGGAGTGAGACATACACCGATGAGCGTAAGCAGTACCCCGGCAGCAAGGCCAAAGGCTATCGTAGTATGTATGGCCTTCTGCACCTTTTCTATTTCACGCGCTCCATAATATCTGCCGATAACAACGCCTGCGCCGATGGCGATTCCGTTGAAAAAACCAACCATAAGGAAAATCAGGCTTCCCGAGGAACTGACAGCGGCCAGAGCCTCGCTCCCCAGGAAATTTCCCACAATGAGGGAGTCTGCCGTATTATACAGCTGCTGGAACAGATTGCCCAGAAAAAGAGGAATGGCAAATGCTATAATTTTTTTCCAGATAGATCCTTCTGTCATCAGTGTGGTCTGCTGTGCTGTTTTATTCATTGATGCTCCTGTCTGCGTGTACTATATGCACATTCGCCCCTGTCTGTACGCATAGTTCCGCCCATATATGTAAAAAATTTAGTATATTTCAAAAGGTATCAAAAACCGGCGGCAAAACAACCGCCAATTTTTTATTATATCACAGCCGGTAAAAAAAGGAAGAGCAAATGTTTTATCTCGCTGTGGCAGTCAGTGATGGATGAAGAAATTTCCGTATGCTCCGCGGCATACAATATTTCTGATTTGAGACATACAATATTTCGGAACCGCCTTGAGGAGAATGCACCGATATGGTATGATGAACTAAATATTGGCTTATATTTGTCGGTTAAGACATATTGCCGGAAAAGGCGGATATATGTTATCTCATGATGATTCAAAAATCCAGGATCGCAAACTCATCCTGTGGGCACGGTTCCATCCTGATTTTTCACGCGATGTACTGATACCTGAAATAGAAGCAAACAGTATACAGTATCATGTTGCTCCTCAGTTAATTGATAACTTCCGAAAATACCGAAATGCTGAAAACTGCCTGTATTTTATCCATGGCTTCGCTTATGCAGATATTCCCGCGGGACAGGAATACGAGGTAGTTATGCGTATCAACGAGGGGATAATCGATCATAATTCCGTAATAAGCTGTAAGGCCATCGTGTTATGTTTCTTCTCAGAATTTAAAATGCAGCCAATCGCGTATGCCTGGCATGGATATCATGCAGGTTGTCTGATTCAGTTTCCCGATGGAATTCCGGATCTCATTCAGGAGATGTATGAGATAACGGAAAAGAAACCTATAAAAATTACTCAGGAAATATGCTTATGCACTTTAGAAACGCTGAAGGCAAACTCAGGTATCCTTGATACTGTCATAGCAGAGGAAAAGGGGGAAAAGTATAATGAAAATAACAGAGGAATATATCCGGGAACAGATACAGCTGCTTTATTCTAAGGACTCCAATACAGGATACGCCGCATTGAAAGAACTACAAGATGCCAGCCATGAGGACTGTATGGTTTACACCCATTTAAATGAGTTTTTTAATATGCTGGAAAATAAAAATTCTTTTGTACGTACAAGAGGGCTTGTTCTGATTGCTGAAAATGCCATATGGGACGAAAAAGGCATCATTGACCGCTTTTTTGACAGCTATCTGCAGCACATTACGGATGAAAAACCGATTACCGCAAGACAGTGCATAAAGCTGCTTCCAACAATTGCGAAGCATAAGCCTGAACTAAAAAAGAGGATGGCGGACGCGCTTCATGTAGCGGATCTTTCCTCCTATAAGGAAAGCATGCGGCCGCTGGTGGAAAATGATATCGAAAATGCGCTGGCTCAAATACAGGAATGACAGAGAAAACTGCAGGAAAACTTCGATACTATTTTCCGGGAAGCGCACAGTACCAAAATGGAAGAGCAGAATATGCATGATTAAGGAAAAGAAAACACAAGCGCTGGTAAATAAAATAAGTTATACTTAAATACAACTGTTCAGCCGGCCCACGTATTTACAGTCAGGTACAGTATAGGCCGGCAATATACAAGGAGGTAAAATTTCATGAAAATTGCACTGATTAATGAAAACAGCCAGGCGGCAAAGAATGCGCAGGTGGAAGAGGTCCTGAAAAAAGTCGTTGAACCCAAAGGACACGAGGTATTTAATTATGGAATGTACAGCGCAGAGGACGAGCATCAGCTTACCTATGTGCAGAATGGTATTCTTGCAGCGATTCTGCTGAATTCAGGAGCAGCTGATTATGTGGTTACGGGCTGTGGTACAGGAGAAGGCGCCATGCTGGCCTGCAATGCATTCCCCGGCGTGTTGTGCGGACATATCGTAGATCCTTCCGATGCCTATATGTTTGCCCAGATCAATGACGGCAATGCCATTGCGCTTCCTTTTGCAAAGGGCTTCGGCTGGGGCGCGGAGCTGAATCTTCAGTATATTTTTGAAAAACTGTTTGAAGGTGAGAGCGGACAGGGCTATCCCAAGGAAAGAGTTGTTCCGGAACAGCGCAATAAGAAGATCCTGGATGAAGTAAAGAAGGTTACACATAACGACCTGTGCACTATCTTGAAAAATCTGGACAGGGAGCTGGTTAAAGGCGCTATTGCAGGAGACAGATTCAGCGAATACTTCTTCGCAAACTGCAAATGTGAGAAAATAGCAGCATGCGTAAAGGAACTGCTGGAAGCATAAGCGGAAAGTAATTTCAGGCGTTTCCCAGGATGGAGGCGGATGCTGCTGCAGGACACAGTTGCAGGGCGACGCACAGCTTTGAAGCATGAAACATATTAACTGGTTCATTCCCGGCGGATGGACCAGTTATTTAGATTAAGGGAGAAGTGGCATGGCAGCTTCTGATATGACAAAAGGCAGTATTATGGGACATCTGGTCCGCTATTCCATTCCCCTGATTCTGGGGAATCTTTTTCAGCTTGCCTACAACGCGGTGGATTCCATGATAGCGGGCCGGTTTATCGGGAAGGAAGCGCTGGCTGCGTTGGGAACGGCAGGGCCGGTGATGAATATTATTATTCTGGGGATTTCCGGGATCTGTATGGGATCCGGCGTGCTGATGAGCGGTTTTTTCGGGGCGGGCAGCCTGGAAGAACTGAAAAAAGAACTGTCCACCACGCTGCTGTTTGGCCTGTATTTTACCATTGGGGTGGCGGTGTGCGGGTTGTTTCTGGCCAGACCGCTGCTTGTATTGCTTCAGGTGCCGGAGGGTGTGCTGGAACGTGCATGTATTTATTTGAAAATCATTATACTTGGTTCCCCCTTCACCTATTTTTACAATGCGCTGGCGGCGGCGCTGAAAAGCGTAGGGGATTCCAGGACACCCGTCAGGTTCCTGATTTTTGCCTCTTTGCTTAATGCAGCTTTGGATTTGGTGTTTATCGGCCTGCTGGGATTTGGAATCGTATGCTCGGCGGTGACTACTGTGGTCGCGGAAGGCGTGTCAGCCGCCCTGACCTGGTATCATATCAGAAAAGCCGTCCCCATGCTCAGCCCTGATAAAAAGACATTCCGCATTGACAGACGGCTTCTGAAGACCACGCTCCGTTATGGAAGCGTTACGGCGCTGCAGCAGGCCTGTCAGCCGGTAGGAAAGCTGCTGATTCAGGGAGCTGTCAATCCCCTTGGCGTGGACGTGATTGCCGCATTCCAGGCGGTGAACCGGGTGGATGATTTCGCATTTACGCCGGAACAGAGCATCTCCCATGGAATCACCACCTTTACGGCGCAGAACCTGGGTTCCAGGCAGGATGAGGAGCGTAAACGGGAACGTGTGGGCGCGGGGCTAAGGACAGGCCTGCTGCTGGAATTTCTGTATTGGATATTTATTTTCCTGCTGGTTTATCTGGGGAGAGTACCCGTTATGAAGGCCTTTGTGACAGGAGAGGGCAGTACAGGCGTTGTGGAGGCGGGGAGCCGGTATCTGGGGACCATGGCTTTCTTTTATCTGCTTCCCGCCTTTACTAATGGGCTGCAGGGCTTTTTCCGGGGAAGGGGAAAAATGGGAATTACTCTGGCAGGCACCTTCATCCAGACAAGCCTTCGTGTGGCGGTTACCTATCTGACCGCCCCTGTTCTCGGTATTTACGGCGTGACAATCGCCTGTGCCGTAGGCTGGACGGCAATGCTGCTTTTTGAAGTGCCCTGCCTGTTCTTTTTCCGGGACAGGACGGTTAAGCAGAAAAAGTAATGTAACAATCCGGACAGGTTTGCGCATTCACTGCGCAAAACGTGAGAAAACGTGGTGGCAGCAGGCATCCGCCCCTCGCCGAAGGCGACTTATAATGGGCGGGTGCAGTAATAGTTCGGCCAAAGCCTGAACTGTTACAAAGTAAATGTTGAGAACGAAACAGCTGTTAAGAGGATAAAAAAGGAGAAAAAGATGGCGGTAAAAACGGCGACAGGCGCCTCATTGCTGGCGGCAGATTTGGAAAAAGCACAAAAATATGATATCACGGCTTACGGGGCCGTTTCGGGCGGCGATCCGGTAAAGAATACGGAGGCGGTCAACCAGGCCTTTGCGCAGGCGGCCCAAAATGGCGGCGGCACGGTCAGCGTGCCCGCAGGCGATTATAAGGTATATACGATAAGGCTTCGCAGCGGGGTGAACCTGTGCCTGGAAAAGGGATGCGTCTTACGGGCGGCCAAAACCGATATCCGGCATTCCTATGAGAAGCAGGAAGGGGAAGGCGGGAATTATGATAAGCCGGAGGTAAACCTGTACGCCGGGATACAGGATCACGGACATACTTATTATGCCAACAGCATGATTTACGGGGCGGATATTTCAGACGTAATGATTTATGGAGAGGGCCTGATTGACGGCAGCTGTTTTGAGGATGGCTTCCGCAGCTATGTGCTGCTGGGCGGCGATCCCAAAATGCCAAAGATGCGCAATGAACCGGGAGTCGGCAGTGACGGGGAATGGTTCGGCAATAAAGCGATTTCCCTGCTTCGCTGTAAAAATGTGGTGCTGAAGGGCTTCAAGCTTGTCATAGGTGGCCATTTTGCCATCATTGCGCAGGGTGTGGAAAATATGTTGGTGGAGGATGTCCTGGTGGATACGACCAGAGACGCGCTGGATGTGGACTGCTGCCAAAATGTGACCATCAGAAACAGCACCTTTAATTCCCTTACCGACGATGCGCTGGTCATGAAAGCGTCCTACGGTGCAGGAAAGTTCATGCCGCTGAAAAATGTCCTTATTGAGGACTGCCGTGTGAGCGGCTACGATGCGGGGAGCGTCGCCGCCGGCGTATACACCAGGGAAAAGCTGGTGGCTGCCGACAGAGGCGGCCCCACGGGAAGGGTGAAGCTGGGTACGGAATCCACCTGTGGCTATGAACAGGTGACGGTGAGAAGGGTCCGCTTTGAGCGGTCCCGCGGCTTCGCACTGGAAGCGGTGGACGGCTCTGACCTGACGGATATTCTTTTTACAGACTGTGAGATGGAAAATATAAGCAGTTCCCCTATTTTTATCAGGGCAGGAGAAAGAGGCCGTTTTCCGGTGACGGGAAACAGCCGGGAGGAAACGGTTGAAGCAGGGGAAGGAAATGTGCGTCTGGATAACCGGAACTGGGTGCTTCCCGCCAGGGAGGAATATACCTGTTATCCGGCAAAAAGGGATACCCCTTCTTACAGAAAAGACCGCGTCGTCAGCATTGACGGCCATTCCGCTTTTACCGTTGTCAGCCAGGAGGAACCGGCGTATGTGAATCCCGCGAATGTTGTGGAAGAGGATGGCGTTTATTATGGGAAAAAATATGATGACCACGCCGGATACTGTATTGACCGGGACAGAAAGGTGGAGGCCTGGGAGCTTCCCTGCTTCGCCAATGCCAGCGGAAGCAGCCATATGGCCAGAGTGGCAGATATAGAAATCAGCAATGTGAAAATCACCAATGCGGATCCCCGTTATCCCATATTGATTATGGGGCTGGCGGACAGTCCGGTACAGCGCGTTTCCATGAAAAATATCACCGTGGAATTCCGGGGAGGTCTGTCCATGGAGCACGCGGTGGAGCAGAGGCAGTTGAATACCAACTGGGAATACACACAGTTCGGGACCCGGCCCAGCGTACAGAGCCTTCCCTGGCTGGTGAATACATTTTTCCTGAAGGAGGAAGGGCTGCTGCCCCGCGTGGACTGGGATAAGGAAGCCGGCGGCTGGAAGGAGGATCCTTATAATGTGCCGGAACTGCCGCAGGTATATCCGGAGCCTGAAAACTGGGGAATCCTGCCCGCCTATGGCCTCTACGCCCGCCATGTGGAGGGATTGTCCCTGGAGCAGGTTTCTTTTGCCTGGAAGGTGGAGGACGGCCGCCATGCGGTGGTTCTTGATGATGCCTGCGGTGTGCGGCTGACGGAGGTATCAGCCATGGTAAAAGAAGGCGTGGAGCAGTTAGCCTTGGTGGAAAGCAATTACCGGAGGGCCACGAACAGAGAGTATATTCTGCACCAGCCCTATGTCAAAACCAGCGTGGAGGATGTCACCTTCCCGGAGAACTGGAGGGTAAAGCAGGTAGTAATCGACGCGCCTGCTCCCGGCACGCCGCAGGATGAGGGCTACGGCTTTCCCACGCTGCCCTGTCCGGAAAACGGCTATACCTATACAAAAGCTACAGAGGATTATCCCCTGCCTCTCACCGTATACCGTCCCTTTTTTGCCATGCCCGTATCAGTTTGTGGCAGAGCGGAAGAGGAGCTGACACTTCCTGTGGTGATGCGCCATCCGGCGGCGGAGGCTTCACAAAAGGAGCTGAACGGACGGATTTATAACGAAGCTGTGGAAGTGAAGGATTATGCGGTTGACGGAGTCAAAGCACAGACGCTGGTTACAGCAGAGGAACTGCCGGAGGGCGCCGTATATCTGGAGGAAGAAAAGGAAATCCGCTGGACGCCCCGCGCAGATCAAAAGGGTGAATTCCTGATCAGGCTGCGGGCGGATGACGGTGTCCTCCCGGAATATGGAACGATTAAGGTATTCATAGAGTAAGTGGGGAAAAAATATGCTTCGGATTGCCATTTGCGATGATGAGGAGTACTACAGGAATAAAATACATATGCTTCTGGATTCCTGGTTTGCCGGCCGGGGTATGGAATATACGGTGAGCCTTTTTTCATCAGGAGCCGATTTCCTTTCGGAGAAAGAAAATGCGGTCGGTTATGATGTGGTTTTCATGGATATCAACATGGAGGAAATGGACGGAATTGATACAGCAAAGCGTATCAGGCAGTTTCATTCCGATACCTGTATTGTATTTGTTACGGCATTCATCAGCTATGCGTTGGAGGGATATAAGGTGAATGCGGTGCGCTACCTCATGAAGGACACACTGGAGGCGGCCCTGCCGGAATGCATGGAAGCCATACTGAAAAAAATGCAGGTCCGGCAGGTGACTTTCCCCTTCGTGGAAGGGGAAAGGACGTTGTATACGGATAATATCCTTTATGTGGAAAGCAGAAAACATAAATCGTTTTTTTCTTATCTGGATAATGAGATCGTGAACTATCAGATCTATGACAAGCTGGATCATATCGAACAGCAGCTTGCAGCATATGGTTTCCTGCGCATCCATAAAAGCTTCCTGGTAAATATGAAGCATATCCGGAAAATAAGCAATTATGCCGTACTGATGGACTGGGGGGAAACACTTCCCGTGCCGCGCCTTAGATTCCAGGCTGTCAGGGAAGCCTTTGTGGCATATAAAGGAGCGATGTGATGGGACAGGTGATACGATGCATTATTTTGTCGCTCATGGTGGGCATCTGCGTAAAAATTTACTTTGAGACGCTGCTGGCGCGTCGGAAATGGAGGCATAAATGGGTGGAATACACGCTGCTTCCGGTACTGACAGCCGGTTTTATGCTGATTGCTTTCACCGAAATCCCTCCCTATTTCCTGCAGCCCCTCCGCCTGATACTTCTGCTTTTTGTAACGGCACAGATTTATTTTCAGGTAAAGCCGCTGCAGAATTTTATATTGTCTGTACTGTTTTGCGGCGTGATATGGATCGTGGAGCTGGTCACCGTTTCACTGCTCTATATGCTGCCCTGGCAGGATTACCTGCTGCCCGGGCTTCAGGAGGAGGCGGCATATTGCATCCTGCTGTGTCTTGTATTGCTGCTGCATCGGAGGCTGAAGGGCCGCGCGTACGTTTTGGAGAATACGAAGTGGCTGCGGTTCGGGTATTTTCCTATAATCAGCATGGCTGCGATTACGGCGGTGGGCATGATTTCCTGGAATGGGGATGAGTCGCAGAACCGTATTTTTCTTATAGTGACGGCGGGCTTCGGAATCATGAACCTGCTCGCCTTTTATTTTATATGGGAAATCCTGGTGAAGGAGGCCAAGCTGCGCAGGTTTGTCATCATGCAGGAAAAAACACGAAACCAGATGGAATTGTACCGGACAATGCAAAGCAGCTTTGAACAGCAGAAACGCTTCCTGCATGATTATAAAAATCAGCTGGGCTGTGTCCAGGGTCTGCTGGCGGATGGAAAAACGGAAGAGGCCAGTTCCTATATTGCAGGGCTTGTCGGAAGCCTTCAAAAAAGCGGGGATTACGTCAATACGAACCATCCCGCAGTCAACGTGGTACTGAACCGCAAGTATGCGGATGCGCTGGAAAAAAAGATTACAATTACCATGTCGGTCAATGATTTATCAGGGCTTACCATGAAGGAAGAGGATATAGTCACGCTGCTCGTCAATCTGCTGGACAATGCCATGGAAGCATGTGAAAAGCTGGACACAGGCAGGATTATCCGGCTGAAAATGATTCTGGAGGACGGTGGACTCACCCTTTCCGTCAAAAATCCTTTTGCAGGGACGTTAAAAAGAAAGGGAAATATCTTCCTCACCACAAAGGAGGAAAGCGCCGGCCACGGAATCGGCCTGCTGAATGTAAATGAAGTGATCCGGAAATGCGGGGGAACCTGTGTGGTAAAAGAAGAGGATGGCTGGTTTTGCTTTTACGCAGTGATACCGGCGGCAGAATAAGGCGCTTCAGGGCGCCTTTTTTTGTTGTCCGGCCGTCTTTTCGTGCAGGATGCGTTGTACGCCGCCCGGGAAGCGAATACAATAAAGGTGACAAAAAACTGCAGAAAAGGGGTAAATCGCTATGAAAAGGAAAACAGGAAAAAGAACGCGTATCAGATGGACAGTCCTGTTGCTTTTAAGTATTTGCCTGACGCTGGGCGCATGCACGGCAAAAAAGGCGGATACAGAGACATCCCCCCAGGATACCGCAAAATATGCCATGGAAGCATTAAAACAGCTGGATCTGGAAACCTGGAACCGATACACGGATAATTATGTGAGTACGGAAAAAAACTGGCTTGGCATTCCTGTCAGCAGGGAATACCGGGTTTTTAACGAACTGCTTCAGCCCGGTCTGTGGAAGGGAAAAAGATACCAGTCCAACTACCGTTTTGCCCAGGGACTTGTTAAGCATCTAACATGGAAAATTGAAGCTGTCAGGGAGAATGGCGAGTCTGCGGAAATTGACATGGTCATCAGCAACAGGGATATGAAGGATGTAACGGGCAATTACCTGATATATGTAATGGAAGAAATGCTGGATGGCGGCACCGGGATAAAGGCCATGCTGAAAAATCTGGCCGATCTTGACTATGATAAGGAACGCATGCTTCCCTTCCTGGAGGAGGCGGACGGCGTAATCAGCGTCAGGGTTACGGTTACAGCTGTTAAGAAAAACGGACAGTGGAGGCTGCATCTGAGTGACTCGTTTATCAATGCTTTTTTCGGTAACTTCATGGCAGATCAATTTTCACCGGAGGTGGAGAAGCGGCTGGAGGAACTGGAAGGTGAGTATGAGAGGAAAATAGAACAGTGGGGAGATGAATTCGGGGATAACGTAGAAAAATGGGCGGAGCGGATGTTTGAATGAAATACGCGGGCCGCGCTGCTGAGCGTACAGACAGGATGCCGCTTTGCAGCACGGCCGGGATGCGCGGGAAAAGTGGCTTTGTAAAATTGCAATCATATTTTCAGGCTTATGGTTAAGACTGCTTGCCGGCGGTTGTATTTTTATAATCGGTTCCCCAGGCCACCATGGAATCCAGGATAGGCTTCAGGCTGCGTCCAGTTTCCGTCAGCGTATATTCCACCCTGGGCGGAACCTCCGGGTAGACCTTCCTTGTGAGAAGCCCGTCCTGCTCCATGGCGCGCAGATGGCTGGTCAGGACCTTCTGCGTGATACCCGTAACAGAACGCATCAGCTCGTTAAAACGCTTGGTGCCCGACATCAGGTCGCGGATGATGAGTACCTTCCATTTATCGCCAATGAGCTGAAGCGTCATTTCCACGGGACAATCGGGTATTTTTCTGTGTGCTTCCATAAAGAGCGCCTCCTTTTGATTATTTGCAGGTAACTGTTCAGTATCTTCACAGTTACATTTACAGTATCCTTTTGTCTGTACAGCTTGTTTTATGTATTTAAAACAATTATATATTAGGAGAAAAAAAGATACAATGTTGTTTTGGAATAATCCGGTTGACATACCTAGATTATCTATGTATAATTCAAGCATAGATAATCTAGGTATTATTTTTACTGAAAAATGCTTTGAGGAGGACAGGCGGATGGACAAAAAAATGATGGCTGTGGGAACTTCCATGCTGCTGCTGAAGCTTCTGGAAAAAGAGGATATGTATGGATATCAGATGATAAAAGAGCTGGAGGAACGCAGCGAAAGCGTCTTTTCCCTGAAGGAGGGGACACTGTACCCGCTTCTGCATACGCTGGAGCTGCAGGGTGATATCGAAAGCTTTGAACAGCCGGCGCCAACCGGAAGGATCAGGCGCTATTACCGCATTACCCCCGCCGGAAGGAAAACGCTGACGGGGAAAAAGGAAGAGTGGAAAACCTATGAAAAGGCGGTTAACCTTGTGCTGGGAGGTGTGAGCCATGCGTAAAAATGAAAAAAAAGGCAGAAATACAGGCACAGACACAACAGAACGCAATGCAGTGGAGCTGTTTCTGGAGGATGTGGAAGCGCAGATTCAGTATAAACCGGCCGCCAGACGGATTAGCAAGGAGCTGTATGGTCATCTGGAGGATAAGACCGAGGAATATAAATCGGAAGGACTGGCGGAAGAGGAGGCCATGTCCTGTGCTGTCAGAGACATGGGGGATGCTGCGGCACTGGGAGTCATGATGAATGATACACACCGTGTAAAGCTGCCGTGGGTATTTATTCTTTCGGTAGTGATGGCGGTTTTATTAGGAATTGCTGGAAACATTGCGGAATATGGAAGCGGTGATTTCTCATTTGAGGAGAAGCTTTTCTGGATAGCCGGGAACAGCATTTATTTCCCTCTGGGGCTTTTGGTGTTTGCGGCGGTACTTTGGAAAGGCTATCCATGGATTGTGCGATACAGCAACAGAGTTCTGGCGGCGGCAATTTTGCTACTGTCCCTGATGATTGTGATATCAGAGCTTAATTACAGCGCGCTGGAAAGGTGGCTGGGGCGTATTGGATTTATGGCCACATACATGCTTTCTCTGCCGGTGATTATATTGACGGTACCGATAATGTTGGTTCTGGCTTATAAATTAAGAAGCTGTAAAACGGCAGGGATTATAGCTATTATGTGCCTTTTCGGGATACAATTCCTTTCTTATTCAAGAACGACGGGGACGGTTAACTTTTCATACCGTTTAGTTGCTTTTGCGGCATTCCTGATTTCCATGATCTTTATGGGTGTAAAAAAATATTTCCGTATTTCTCCCCAAAAAGCGATACCGGCAATAATTATCCCCGGTATGCTGATCGCCGGTTTATGGGGAATGGAAAACAAAGAAATGCTGAGTGATTTTTCACTGCAGTGCTTTCAGCCGGAGCTTCATGCGAAAAATGCCTGGGATGACTCCTATAACAGTATCCTGATAAGAAATCTGCTGCCCCAGGCAAAGCTTTTTGGAGGGCTTACGCTGCCGGAGGAAACTTTGAAGGATTATTATATGGCGGATTGGTATTTTGATGGCAAAGAGGACACAGAAATACCTAATAGAATTTACCGCGAAGAACATTGGAAATACACTTCAAAGAAATTGACCGATATCCTGCCGCAGCATTATCATAACAATTACCGTATTGCTTACTGGATCCTGCAATATGGCTGGGGACCGGGAATCTTTTTGCTGTTGTGTGTGGCAGCAGTGTATGCGCTGATGCTGAAGCTTATTTTAAGAATACATAATCCAATGGGTAAGGCCATATCAACTGCCTGCTTTATCTGCCTGGCAGGTCAGACAGTTCTGTATACTGCAGGAAATTTCGGATTCCAGTTTGGATGGTTTACCGCATTTCCTTTTATTTCGGAAGGTAATGTAAGTATTGTTATGAACATGATGCTTGCCGGACTGATCGCATCCTCATACAGCTACGATCATGCAATATCAGAAGAAGAGGAGCTGAAGATTTTCCGCTCTCTCAGAAAAAAGGTAACGGCCGCAGACTGACGCTCATATGATAAAAGAAAAGCGGCTGACGACAGAATGGATTTTAAGAAAAGCGAAACATATAAAAATTTGCAGCAGGCATATGACGGAGAACGTTTGGCAAGCACAAAGTACCGGCTTTATGCAGAGATCTCCAGAAAGGACGGTTATCAACAGATAGGGGATATCTTTGACGAAGCAGCCGGAAATGAACAGGCGCATGCGGAAATCTGGCTGCGTATGCTCAATGAAGATACCTTCCCCATGCTTGAGGAAATGCTGCAGGATGCCGGGAATGGCGAGCAATATGAATGGAAACAGATGTACCGGGACTTCGCAGGTACGGCGGATCAGGAGGGATTCCATGATATTGCCGAGGTTTTCCGCAGGATAGGAGAGGTGGAGAGACATTATGATTTCCGTTTTACCCAGCTTGCCGAAAATTTCAGGGAGGGATCCATTTTCTGCAAACAGGACAAGGAGGTCTGGATCTGTCTGAACTGCGGATATGTGATTTTTGGAAAATGCGCGCCGGAAAGATGCCCGGCCTGCGGGTATCCTCAGGGGTATTTCGAATTGAACTGTGAGAATTTCTGAAAATTGGAGTAAACTAAGAAGCGGTATAGGCTGAGTTAACCTATGCCGCTTCCCAGTTTGAAATGAATATACTTATAAAACCTCGACCTTACATTTATGCTTCTTATTTGTTCTGTTATAGGAGATACCTACAGCCAGAATTCTGCCGGAATACTTTGACATTTCACCAATTTTTCCCTGAAAACGCATTGCATACTTTTTATCTTTTATCTGTTGGATTGCAGCATCCGGTGTATTATCAACCTTAAGCTCTAAAATGATACAATCAGCATTTTTGTCCGTTTCTGGATAAAAGATAAAATCGACATATCCAATGCCGGCCTTTTCTTCCCGTTCAATCCGATAATTATCACGTGCAGATAAATATACAAGGTTTACAATAGCCGTCAGCTCTGTTTCATGGTGGTAGGTTAGTAAGGGAGTCTCCGTATCATGTGCTAAATCCAGTATTTTTTCCATAGTTTCGGTATCACCGGCAATTGTTGCCTGAAGCATACGATCTGATTCATTTGCCAGACGGTAAACATAACCTAAAGATGGTTCCTGCTTCAGCATATCTGAAAATTTATCCATCAGTTCTTTATTGGGAATGGATACAGTTCCGTTTTGGTAACTCAGGAATCCGTAGACCACCATAGCTGAAAATATTTCTTCTTTGGTTTTCAAGTCAGTTGAAGTCGCAGTATATTCTGAGATTTTTGCCGGAACTGCCATACCCGAAACCATTAAGGTAAGATCATCACGTACAGCCCTTATATTATTTTCAATATAAAAATAAATTTCATCATATGGCCCTGAACTGGTCCAGTAATTTGAAAGTTCATTAAATCTAAGCGCCTGTACGACAGAACGTGGATTATAAACCTGCTCTCCGGATGCCGTGTGATAACCATTGTACCATTGCTGCAGCCCTGTGCGTGTAACACGCATATCTTTGCAAGTATTCTGATATCGCAAATACAAATCATCCACTTCAGCCTGAGTAAAACCGAAATAGTCACTAAATGCCGGAGATTTCGCCATAGTAAATTCTGTAAACATATTTAGTTCAGAACCGCTTGAATATTTTGCAATAGGAAGTATTCCTGTCATATATACAAGCAATACATAAGGACGATCCTTTAACAGACTTCTTAAGAATGACAAATATGCCATTTTTTCGTTTTCTGTAATAAAAGGCTGATGGAAAATAAAATCCCATTCATCCAATACAAAAATAAAACGTATGGAACAATCATCTGTATAGATATCAGTAAGTGCATCTACAGCAGACTGCTCCTGTGCCAGTTTGGCATCAGGAAACTCTTTTTGAAGATCCTTAATTAGTCGTTCCTCAATCCGGGCGATATATTGTTCATAAGACGTACACTGCCTGGAAATATCATTAAAGGAAATATGAATTACATTGTATTTATTTCGGTATATTTGGTAATCCGCATCCTGACTTATTTTCAGACAATCAAATACATCTGCTGCATCTTGAGCTTTTGAAAAAAAAGAGGCAATCATATTAGCCATAACCGTTTTCCCAAAACGCCGTGGACGTGTGATACAAATGTAATTTGTTCCTTCATCAACCAATGGGAATAATTGTTCCAGTATCAGTGTCTTATCAACAAAATAGGGTTTTTTAGTTTCATTTTTATATAATGTATATGCAGTGCTGCTATTCAGATAAATTCCCACGTTTTTCCTCCGAATTTATTAATAAGTATGTTTTGTTCAGCTCCCGGTATTTATTCCCATGACTGTATAAGCCTCGACAAATATGGCTTAACTGTAAGAGCCTTTATATTGATTTTAATCCACGAGGGCAACGGACAAAAACTAACATATTTTATTATAGCAGAAAGGAAGGTAAAAATGTACTGCTATGAAAAATTTTTGCCTGAACTGCAGACAGAGGTATTTGTACTGGCTTGTGATAGCAAAAAGCTGTGCAGAAACGGAAGAGTGCTCAGCGTTTCTGCACAGCTAAATGAATTTAACCTGTACTATAGTGAATTATTTATTCAGGCAATCCTGCATCAGAGCATACGCGCCCTTTTCCCGGATCGTCCTTAAATCTTCGCAGACAGCTTCCTCGAGGCCGGGCAGCGTGGTCAGATCCATTCCCCAGAAGCCGGTCTGCGTGCATACCGCATGGACAAGCTCTTCGGGACTGTCATTTTTATGGGCGTCGTAGAATTCCAGTATGGATCTGTCGTCGCTGATCTGATATTTGCTTCCCTCAGGGCGGGTAGCGGTAAGACCGCTTTCCGTCAGTTCCTTTCCATTGTAGAAGGCAATATAGAAAGCCAGGGATGCGGTAAGGCAGGCAGGAAGCGTTCCTGTTTTCTCAATATATCCCTTCAGGGAAGGCAGGACTCTCGCTTTCCATTTAGAGGTTGAGTTCAGGGAAATGGAAAGGAGGGCGTGGTCAATGTAAGGATTTTTGAAACGTTCCGTTACAGATGCGGCGAAGTCCTCCAGTTCCTCTTTTGGCAGTGTGAGCGTGGGAATAATCTCCTGATAGATGGCCTGGTTCATAAAGCCCTGAATCACTGTATCCTCCATGCAGTCGCGGACAATATCCTGTCCTGACAGATAAGCGCCGAGAACCATGGAAGTATGCGCGCCGTTCAGGATGCGTACCTTACGCTGTTTGTAGGGTTTATGATCGTCGGTTACAAGGATGGGGAGGCCTGCCTTTTCAATAGGAAGCTCATCCTTGATGGACTGAGGTCCTTCGATTACCCAAAAGCCGAATACCTCCCCGGTATCCATGGCATTGTCTTCATAACCGTTTTCCTCATTCAGTGCGGAGGCTTCGGCACGGGGGAAGCCGGTGACAATACGGTCTACCAGTGTGGAGCAGAATACATTTTCACTCTGGAGCCAATGGATGAAATCCTCACCCAGGTTCCACTGGGAAGCGTATTTCAGGACGCATTTTTCCAGCTCCTTTCCGTTGTCATCGATCAGCTCGCAGGCAAGAATAATAAAGCCTTTTCCCGGTTCATTGCCAAAGGTAAGGAATCTTTGGTACAGAAACTGGGTCAGCTTTCCGGGATAGCTTGATGCGGGGCGGTCTTCAAAACGGCAGGCGGGATCATAAGTGATTCCTGCTTCCGTAGTGTTGCATGAAATAAAACGCAGCTCCGGATTTTTGGCACAGTCCATGACTGCATCGAAATCAGTGTAGGAATTCAGGCAGCGGCTTACGCAGGAAATAATCCTTTTTTTATTCACCTTTTCCCCGTTTTCACAACCGCGCAGATACAGGGTGTAAAGGCCATCCTGCTCATTGAGGGCGTTTTTCAGATCAAAAGCGCCGGGAATGGGGGCGATGGGCTGTACCAGAACCACCTTGGAATTAAAATCTGCCTTTTCATTCATATTATCAATAAAATAATCCACGAAGGCTCTCATAAAATTGCCTTCACCGAACTGAATCACACGTTCGGGCGCTTCCTTCAGAAGATAACCGTCATAACCGGCCTCCTGCAATGTCTGATAAGATAATTTGTCCATATTGTTTTTCCTCCTATAAAGTAACGCCTTGTTTGAAAATAGCCATATCGTGGAAGCCGGCGGCTTCTGATTTTACCTGTTCTCCGTTCGCCACACGGATGACGTACTGAAACAGCTTTTCTCCCAGCTCCGTAATGGAACCGCCGTTTACGAGAGTACCGCAGTCAAAATCGATCCAGTTCTTTTTCTTTTCCCCAAGCTGGGAATTGCTGGAGATTTTTACCGTAGGTACAGGGGAGGCAAAGGGAGTGCCCCTGCCTGTGGTAAAGAGTACGATCTGAGCTCCGGAGGCCGCAAGGGCGGTGGAGGCTACCAGATCATTCCCCGGTGCGCTTAGAAGGTTCAGGCCTTTCGTTTGTACCGTTTCGCCGTAGCCAAGAACGCCGCGTACCGGAGCGGAACCGGATTTCTGGGTACAGCCCAGGGATTTGTCCTCAAGTGTGGAGATGCCGCCTTTTTTGTTGCCGGGAGAGGGGTTCTCATATATGGTCTGGTTGTGGTTTTTAAAATAATTCTTAAAATCATTAATGAGATCCACGGTCTGCGCAAAAAGCTGTTCGTTTTCACAACGGTTCATGAGCAGCGTTTCCGCACCGAACATTTCGGGAACCTCGGTGAGGATAGTGGTGCCTCCCAGGGATATCAGCAAATCGGAAAAAGCGCCTACCGCAGGATTGGCGGTGATGCCAGAAAGACCGTCCGACCCTCCGCATTTCATGCCGATGACCAGCTCGCTTAGGGGAATCGGCTCCCGTCTGGCTTTTCCCGCATAGGCGGCAAGCTGCTTAATCAGTGCAAGGCCTTCGGCAATTTCATCCTCGCATTCCTGGGCAACCAGGAATTTAACCCGGTTTTCATTGTAAGGGCCTATGTATTTTTTCAGCTCTTCTATATTGCTGTTTTCACAGCCGAGGCCTAAAACGAGAACTCCTCCCGCGTTGGGATGGTTCACCAGATCTGCCAGGATGCGGCGGGTGTTTTCCTGATCCCCGCCCATCTGTGAGCAGCCGTAGGGATGGGGGAAAGCGGCAATGGCATCCAGATTATCCTGTAAGAAGCCCTGCGCCCGATCTGCAATGGAGGTGGCCACATTGTTGACGCAGCCTACGGTGGGAATAATCCAGATTTCATTACGCACACCGGCACGGCCGTCTTCGCGGCGGTATCCATAAAAAACTTCGTATTCGGAATCATGAATGCATTTGTCCTGTCCGTTTCCCATATTGGAATCTGCTCCGGGCTGATAAGTATAGGTAAGGACATCGCCCAATCCGGTTTTCAGGTTGTGGGTGTGCACCCAGCTTCCCTGTGCGATTCCCGTAATGGCAGTTCCAATGGGGGCGCCGTACTTAATGACCGCTTCGCCCGCCGATATGGGAAGAAGCGCAAATTTATGTCCCTGGGGGATGTCCTCCTTCAGGGTGAACTGCAGGTCATCCAGCCTGATGACGGTTCCGTTCGAAAGCGGCTGCAGCGCCACGGCCACACTGTCCTTGGGATGAATGCGGATAAATGTCTGCATACTGATATGTACTCCTCCTGAATTAATAATTTGTAAGAGCTTACATTTAAAGTACACCTCTTTTTACAGCCAGTCAACCCGTTTTTCATAAAAAAGCCATTCCTCACCAAAACTTTATACATTCTGCCTTATTTGTTAGAAATAATTCATGAGAAAAACAGTGAAAAGAAATTGATTTTACAGCTGTCCGGCAGGATGGCCCAACTGCTGCGCCATCTGCGTGAACAAGCAGCAGCGGGCAGGCAGCCAGTTGTGCAGCGTTTTTAAATGGGCGGAAGCCAGCAGTTGGGAAGTGATGGAACAGTGGCTTGATTTTTATAGAAAAACAGGATATAATGAAAGAAAAAATGTAAGCATTTACATAACCAGGCGGGATCCAAAAATATCCCGTGCCTGTATGCAGACAGGAGCAAAGGAGCAATTATGAAACCTTTTATGGACAAAGACTTTTTATTAAGTACGGATACCGCACGTACCCTTTTTCATGAAATCGCGGAAAAAATGCCGGTATTGGATTATCACTGCCATATCAACCCGCAGGAAATTGCGGAGGACAGGAAATTTGAAAATATCACGCAGGTATGGCTGGGCGGCGATCATTACAAATGGCGTCAGATGCGTTCCAATGGTGTGGAGGAATACTATATTACAGGAAACGCGCCCGACAGGGAAAAATTCCAGAAATGGGCGGAGACGCTGGAGAAGGCAATCGGCAATCCCCTGTATCACTGGAGCCATCTGGAGCTGCAGCGCTTTTTCGGCTATTATGGCGTTTTAAACGGAGATACGGCACAGGAGGTATGGGATCTTTGCAATGCAAAGCTTCAGGAGGACAGCATGAGCGTCCGCAACCTTATCAGGCAGTCTGCCGTAACACTGATTTGTACCACGGATGATCCGGCGGATGATTTGAAGTGGCATAAGGCCATTGCTGAAGACAGCAGCTTTGAGGTGCAGGTCCTTCCCGCCTGGCGTCCGGATAAGGCCATGAATATTGAAAAGCCTGATTATGCCGATTACCTGGACAGACTGGGAAAGGCCGCGGGCATTGAAATCGCATCCTTTGCGGATCTGAAGGCGGCTCTCCGGAGGCGCATGGATTATTTTGACAGCCTTGGCTGCCGGGCAAGTGATCACGCGCTGGAGTATGTGATGTATGTCCCGGAAACGGAAGAAACGGTGGAGGCGGTTTTTGCAAAACGGCTTGCCGGAGAAAGGGTGACGAGACAGGAGGAGCTTGGCTTCAAAACTGCGTTTATGACCTTTGTTGCAGCGGAATATGCGCAGAGAGGCTGGGCGATGCAGCTCCATTACGGCTGCAAACGAGACAATAATACATCCATGTACCAGCTGCTTGGACCGGATACGGGATATGACTGCATCAATAATTATGCGCCCTCCAGCCAGATGGCGGATTTCCTGAATGCGCTTAATATGGCGTCCAGCCTTCCTAAAACCATTATTTACAGCCTGAATCCCAATGACGATGAAGCGATCGGCAGTATCCTGGGCTGTTTCCAGAATTCCGATGCCATCGGCAAGATCCAGCAGGGTTCCGCCTGGTGGTTTAATGACAATAAAACTGGCATGCAAAAGCAAATGACCTCGCTTGCCAACCTCGGGCTGCTGGGCAACTTCATCGGTATGCTGACCGATTCCAGAAGCTTTCTATCCTACCCCAGACATGAATATTTCCGCAGAATCCTCTGCGATCTTATCGGCGGCTGGGTAGAAAATGGAGAATACCCTTATGATAAAAAGGCGCTGACAAAGATGATTAAGGGAATATCCTATAATAATGCAGTGAATTACTTTGGATTCAAGTTGGAAGAAAAGTAGTATTGCAGCATTGTCCTGTCATGCAGCCATTTTAAATGGTTGCATGCCGAAACAGTTCAGGTATCTGAGCTGTTTCGGATGAAAAGAAGGATAAAGCGGAATCTGTAACGGAATTTCCGAAAACAGCTTGACTGTTTCCCGGTTTGGATTTAGAATGAGATAGAAACGTATGTTTGGGGTCGAGCGAAAGGCCCTGTTGATTGGGGAACGCAAGGGGGATATGCATATGGCAAAGGTTTCCGTACCTGTTTCTAATGAATTCTGCCCACAGTGCCTGTATTTGTACGGCACCTATAAGGAAAATGGAGAACCGAATTACGGTGTTTTCTGCTGGGCTACCTACTGCTGGGACGAAGGGCTTAAATTTGTTGCCTGTATTGGGGAAAACAAGCTGACCCGCGACAGAATACGCGCGACAGGCATTTTTTCCGCATCCGTAGTGAATGAAGCGCTGCTGCCTGCAGCTGATTACTGCGGCAACCATCCGGGTTATGATTTTGATAAGTCAAAGGAAATTCCGTCTGTAAAGGGAGCGGTGCTTGATGTACCCGTTCCGGTAAGCGGCCCGTGGACGTTTGAACTGGAAGTGGACAAGACACTTCGCCTGGATGAAAGAAATGAAAGCGAGATCTATATCTGCAAAATCAGAAATGTCCTGACTGAGGAAGGGCTTACCGATGGGCGGAGCTTTGAAGAACGCCTGAAAGAAGCCGCGCCGGTAATTGCCCTGTCCACGAAGTATTTTCCTGTAAAGCCGGAGGCTTTAGGCGATTGGGGACAGTGGAAAGATAAGCATTAATGGATATGGAACGAAGAACCAGAAAAATGGAATTTAGAGCGGACGGTGTTGGTAAAGGCTGCATTTAAGCTGGTTCTTGAAAAAGCGATCTCTGAGATATGCAGGGATCGCTTTTTCCATTGAAAGAGATTAACATTGTGGTAGATAAGATTAGAAAAGTCGAAATCGGAAGGTATAAGCGAATGAATCAATTAGAAATACATACCAGCAGGTTAATAATAAAGCATTTTGATAAATCAATGTATGAACGAGTGCACCTTAATTCTTTGGATGATAATACCCGGAAATTTCTGCCGGATGAGGTATTTGAATCCAAAGAAGATGCCGCAAGCAAAGTAACGCTTTTAATAGAATGTTACAAGAATGATGAAGGGCCGTATGTCTATCCTGTTTGTATGAAGAATGGAGAAAATATAGGATATGTACAAGCTGTAAAGTTCGGAAAAGATTCATGGGAAGTTGGTTATCAGATAGCAGAGCGATACAGAGGAACTGGTATTGCAGTAGAAGCAGTTAAAGCTTTTTTGCCTGAAATATTAATAAGACTTAAAATAAAAGAAATCTGGGGTATATGCAGAGGGGACAATAATGCTTCACGCAGAGTACTTGAAAAGTGTGCGTTCCTATTGCAATATAAACGTGTACAGAACTATAAAGGAGAACCACACGAAGTATATTACTATTTATATAAAGGCTGAACTGGGTTAAGGGACAATAAATGGCATTATTTATTTCATGCGGCGGTGGCCATTAAAAAAATGATTTCTGGCGAAGCATCGCTGAGATAGAGCTTGCCAGAAACATGGTTATAGAGTTAAAGGGTATTAGTTATTCTCTCGAAACAAAACGTTTTAGGGAAGTAAAGGATTTCCCCGCAAAATCTAATTTGTCGTTTCCCGATGAATCAGGTCAGCAGAAAACATAGTCCGGGCAGGGATATCCTTGCCGTCCAGCACCTGCATAAGCAAAGATACGGCAGTGGTGCACATAAATTCCACGCGGTTGTCAACCGTGGTGATTTCAGGGGTGCTGCAGGTGGAAAGAAGAGAGTTGTTATAGCCGGTCACCTGAAATTCTGCGGGAATCTTTTTTCCCTGGGATAACGCGTATTTTACCGCGCCCACGGCCAGCTCATCATCGGCTGTTATGCATGCATCAAAGGTAAGATCTTTTTCCAGCCCTGCAAGGAATGTCATAGTATCGTGGACAGGCGCCGGGCAGGAAAATGCGCGTCCTTTTCCGTCCGATATGCCGTTCTTTTCACAGGCCTCCTGAAATCCGGCCAGTTTCCTTTTCCCGCTGTAGCTCAGGCTGCGGTAGAGATAGACAGGGGAACGGGAACCGCGCTTGATCAATGTGTCCGTCATTTCACTCACTGCCAGACTGTCATCACAGAGCACGGAATGAATGTTATCGCCTGCCAGATAACCGTTCAGAATAAAAACCGGCACCTTGCCGGCGGCCTCAAAGAGATAAGCATTATTTTTTTCAGTATCCTCCACGAAATTGGAGCCGACAAAAAACAGGGCATCCACATTGCGTGACAGCAGAAGCTGAAGATATTTTTTCTTCTCTTCCAGCTGATAGCCGGTACAACAGAGCATGGAAGCATAGGAATGATAGCGAAGCTCCCGTTCCAGATAATAAATAGCGGAAGCCAGGTATACATCGGAGGAATCCGCGCAGAGAATCCCTACGGTATGCATGGAATTCAGCCCCAGGCTGCGCGCAAAGGCGTTTGGCGTGTAGCTGTTTTGTTCCATGACCTTCAGAACCTTCTCCCTGGTGGCGGGGCTTACCTTGTCGCTGCCGTTTAAAACCCGGGAAACCGTTGCGATGGACACACCGGCCTGCTTGGAAATATCATAAATATTCATATCAAATCCATTCCTTTTTTATTTTGCTCTTTGTCCGGCGAAGGCCGGTAGCTGTTTATGATGTAAGCGCATACATTTCTGATTGATGTTATTATACAGTATATATACAAACTACGCAATTGCATAAAATCAATGTACTTATTGTATGGAGACTGCATCCATTTATAATTGTTTCCTGTTAAAGAGCCAGATTGCAGTCAGCAATCCTGAGATGGATATGCCAATGGAAATCAATGCAGGTATCAGAAAATCCGATACGGCAGCCATGCCGGAAATTAAATCCACATTTTTCGTAGTCAGGATAAACGGATTGAAGCCGGCAAGAGGTTTGATAATGCCAAGTAAAGAGATAAGGGCGGCAATACCGCCTGTAAAAAGTATGCTTGTAAAGGTTTGTTTAAAAATGACACAGCCAACCATAAGAATACTCAAATAAAGAAAACCGGCTATCCAAAGGGCAAATGCTGCAAATGCAACATCAGGCAGATTTGTATTATCCCATAAGTAAGCTGTATAACCGTAAGCCGCACCATAACTGACCCAATAGCAAAGGGTCATAAGAATGGCTGCGACAGTAAATTTTGCTAGGATGACAGCCTTACGTGACAGCCCTTTCGTTACCATTAAAATTAAAGTCCCTTTGGAGTATTCAGTTGACAGACAGCTTCCGTATAAAATAATAAATGCACTGAAACCAACACCGGAGATATTTTTGTAAAATTGTTTCCACGCATCCAATGCAACGGGTTCTGAATTCATTTCCATATCCGCAGCTAAAGCTGATAAAATCTCGGGTGTGAATTTTGCAAGAAATGCACTTGCTATGCCAAAAGTCAGGAAAACCGCAAACAAGATAAAAAAACGATAATTTTTTATGTTTTCCATAAATTCTTTTTTCACAAAAGCAATATATCCGTTCATTTTGTCACCTCCAAAAATAGACTTTCAAGAGACGGTTCCATAATTTCCATTTTGACAGGACAAAGCCCCATTTCGGCAAAGACCAGGAAAAGTGAGTGCTGCACCTTTTCCATATTCCGGCTGTGAATAATGATTTCCCTGTTGGTTCCCTCTGAATTGGGAAGGAGAGGTTTTACAGTTTCCTGTTCCCTGAAAATCCGCAGCTCATTATCAGTTGAAAATTCCAAAAGCAGACTGTCATGCTCGTGCAAAGCCTTAATTTCTGCAAGGGTGCCGCAGACAGCAATTTTCCCGTCATTCAAAAAAGCAGCATGGTCACAAATACGTTCCACATCGGAAAGAATATGGGTGGAAAACAAGACTGTTGTTGTACTGCTGATTTTGCGGAGAATATCTAATATTTCTTTCCTACCTGCCGGATCAAGCGCACTGGTCGGTTCGTCACAAATCAGAAGCCGGGGCTTTGTCAGCAAGGCCTGTGCAATTCCAAGACGCTGCTTCATGCCGCGGGAAAAACCGCCGATTTGTTTCGTTACGCCGTCTAAACCAACAAGGGTAAGCAGCTCCTGTCCCCGCTGCGTAATCTCAGTTTTTGATAAACCAATCACTTCCCCGCAAAGGGTTAGGTAATTTAGCGGCGTCATATAATTATAGAACTCCGGGACATCGGGCAAATATCCGATATATTGATTTGTCTTTGTCTGCCCAAAACGAACCGGTTCGTTACAGACAAAGATACTGCCGCTGTCAGGCTGCAGTAAGCCAAGTACCATTTTCATAGTTGTTGTCTTCCCGGCACCGTTTTTGCCAATAAAACCGAAAACACTTCCCTCCGGCACAGACATGCTGAGGCCGTCTATGATTTTTTGCTTTCCAAAACTTTTTGAAAGATTTTGTATGGTTAGTACATTCATTCATTTTCCTCCTTCCCGAACATAAAATAGAAGATTGGCCCAAAAAGCAATAAGACTGTGGCAATGATAAGCCACAGGGTTTTATTGCCGAAATGATAATGCGGATGCCGTAAAATATGAGCCACAGCAGCTGCTGCAAGTGCTGAATCCACAATCAGAACAGGAATAAGCAAAGGCAGAATCCTAAGTAAAGTGTCCAAAATTTAACCTCCTGTAGTTGGTGAATGTTATAATAGTATCATAATGCTAATATTATCATATTGATAATAAAAGATCAATAGAAACCGCCCTGATTTGAGGGCGGCAGTTTTAGTTATCCAATTTTTCAGCCGGAGATATGATTACGCCAATTGTCCGTAATTTACGCTCTGCATTTGGTTCATTATTTTTTACTGCACTGATAGTTTTAGAAATTTCCGTTACAAGGGCTGTCAGTTCTTCATCCGATAAATAGAGAGGGGAAAGAGAAAAGCCGGTCATATCCTCCTTAATATTTATATTTGGGGACTGGCAGTACTGTTGAAATTGTCTGGCAAAGCCCATGATATACTGCATAAAATATTGCATATAAAGTTCGCCGGAGTTTTCTTCCAATATTTTTTCCATATTGGAATTGATATTCTGTGCAAGGGCATAGGTTCTTTCTACGGTGCCGCGCACCTGAGTTTCTTCAACTACCTTCAAAATTCCGTCATGCAGCATCCTCTTCAAATGGCGGTATAGGGTAGCAGGTGGGATATCGGTGTATTTATCGGACAGGTGTTTCGCGGTTGCCTGTCCCTGAGAATATATTTCAAGCAGTAATTTACATTTTACCGGATTGGTTATGCATTCCATAAGTTTATCTGTCATAATTAATTCTCCTGTTTAAATATATGAAAATATTATCACTTTGATAGTAAAGAGTCAATCTGCAGCTGCGGTAAACAAAAAATATATGGATGAAAGGCAGTATTCGCTTCCTGCTGTTACGGACTGTATCCGCGGTCCCTGCCTGGAACGCGGCGCCGAAAAAACAGGTTGCTTTTCCCTGAAAATGCAGTTATCCTGAAAGTAAGCTATTATCATCAGATAGGAAAAATAGATGACCGTTTGTACAGGATAAAAGGACAGAGGAGGTATTGTTATGACTAATTTCAGATTTACAGTAATGGGGGCAGGAAATATTGCAAACAAATTCTGCGATGCGGTGAACCGTATCGCAGACTGCGAGGTGGCGGCGGTTGCGAGTAAATCCATGGAACGGGCGCAGGCCTTCGCACGTAAAAACGGCCTGAAGGCGGCTTATGACAGCTATGAAAAAATGCTGATAGAAGAGAAGCCGGATTGCGTATATATTGCAGTGACCACGGATGCCCATTATGCCCTGACTATGCTCTGCCTGGAACACAAAGTCCCGGTATTGTGTGAAAAAGCAATGTTTGTAAACAGCGCCCAGGCAGAAACAGTATTTGAAAAAGCAAGACAGGAAAAAGTATTTGTCATGGAAGCCATGTGGAGCCGTTTCCTTCCTGCAATAAAGATGGCAAAACAGTGGATGGATGAAGGGAAAATCGGAACGCCGTCTTTCATAGATACGGCTATCGGTTTTCTCGCTCCTGTAGATAAGGATAACCGCTATTACAGTCCTAAACTGGGTGGTGGAGCCGCGTTTGACATAACCGTGTATGCTTATGAACTTACCACTTACATGGCGGGCCGTTCCATCGAAAACATGCAGGTATCCGCAGTATGGAGCGACACAGGAGTGGATTTGTCTGATCAGGTAACAATTTGCTACCCTGGTTTGATGGCGTCTCTGCGCACAAGCTTTGCAGCAGCGCTCCACGAGAGAATGGCAATCTATGGAAGTGAAGGGAAAATAGTCATTCCCCATCCCCATTTTGCCGAGGAGGCTTTCCTTTATAATAAAGACAATGAACTTGTCATGCATTTCCAGGATACTGTGACGGAGAATGGTTTCCTTTATGAAATTGAAGAAGCCGTAAACTGCATCAGGGACGGGCGTATTGAAAGCCCGGTAGTACCTCACAGCCTTACTCTGGACTGTGCAAGGCTGTTTGACAGGATAAACAGTACCAGGACGTGAAAAATATTCATAGCTGCAAAATATTATACAGAACTCAGAGAGAAAGTCCCGGTTTTCCGCCGGGGCTTTTTGTGTTAAAATAAGGTTGAACGGCAGCAGTCAGGAAAGGGGTGCAGACGTATCCGTCCATCCTGCTGCCCATATACATAAAAATGCGGCTTGAGTCCGCAGAAAGCGGGGATTTTTTATGGGGAAGAGTGAAAAAGTGCTGCAGCTGTGCAGAGAAAACAGCATTCGTATGATTGATTTTAAAATGGTGGATTTGGATGGCCGATGGCGGCATATTACCATACCGTTGGAGCGCTTTGGAGACAGTATTTTTACACAGGGGATAGGGTTCGACGGTTCCAATTATGGCTATGCGCCCATCGAAAAAAGCGATATGGTTTTTATTCCCGATCCGGACAGCGCGGTGATCGATCCCTTTGCGGAAATCCCCACACTTTCCATGACAGGGGATGTGTGTGTCATAGGAACGGATGAAAACAAGCCCTTCGATCAGTATCCGAGAAACGTGGCGCTGCGGGCCGCAGAGTATATGAAACAGTCCGGCGCGGCGGATTCTATTGCGATCGGGCCGGAGTTTGAATTTTATCTTTTTGATACCGTAAACTATCAGGTATCTCCCAGAGGCGCTTCCTATGCGGTGGATACCAGGCAGGCCGAATGGAATACCGGACTTGCGGATACCGGCAACCTGGGATATGAGGTGAAGCATAAGGGCGGCTATCACATCGCCGCGCCCCAGGATATTTCCTATAATCTGAGAAGCAAAATGTGTATGCTCATGGAGGATTGGGGAATCCGTGTAAAATACCACCATCACGAGGTGGGAGGCCCCGGCCAGCTGGAAATCGAAGTGGAGCTGGGAGAAATGGTGGACATGGCTGATAAAACCATGATTACAAAATATATCGTAAAAAATGCGGCTGCCGCAGAAGGCCGGACCGCAACTTTCATGCCCAAGCCTGTTTATCAGGAGGCGGGCAGCGGAATGCATGTGCACATGCTGCTGTTTAAGGATGGCAAACCGGTCTTTTATGATAAAGACGGCTATTCTTCCTTAAGCCGTGAGGCCCATTATTTTATCGGGGGCCTGCTGAAGCATGCGCCCTCCCTGTGTGCATGGACGAATCCATCCACCAATTCCTATAAGCGCCTGGTACCCGGCTTTGAAGCTCCGGTTACCATCGGCTATGCCACCTCCAACAGAAGCGCGGTTATCCGTATTCCGGCATATGCGAAAACGCCGGAGCTGAAAAGATTCGAATTAAGAAGCCCGGATGCCACCGCCAATCCCTACTATGCATACGCCGCCATTCTGATGGCAGGGCTGGACGGGATGGAGAAGCAGATCGATCCGCAGGCCAATGGCTGGGGGCCTTATGACTATAATCTTTATGAGCTGTCCCCCGAGCAGCAGGCCCGTATCCGGTCACTTCCCAAGTCACTGGACGAGGCGCTGGATGCGCTGGAGCAGGATCATGATTATCTGACAAAAAATGGGGTCTTCCCGGAACGGCTGATTCAGATCTGGCTGGAAAGAAAGCGGAAGGAAAGCAGGGCAATCAGCCAGATCCCCCATCCGGCGGAATTTGGCGCTTATTATGATTTATAGTGAAACACTGCAGGATTGGAGATGATCATATGGCAGTGACAGCCGGATTTATGCTACCTCACCCTCCTTTGATTGTTCCGGCAATCGGAAAAGGTGAAGAACAGGCGATAACAGACACGCAGGAGGCATACCGGAGGGCGGCGGAGGAAATTGCAGCCCTCCGTCCGGAAACGATTGTGGTGCTGTCGCCGCATACGGTGATGTATGCGGATTATTTTCATGTGGCCTCTGGACATTGGGCGTCGGGAGATTTCGGACAGTTCCGGGCGGGGCAGGTTAAGCTGGAGGCGGAGTATGACACGGAATTTGTCCGGCAGCTCTGCAGCCTTGCCGACAGGGAAAGTTTCCCGCTGGGAACGCTGGGAGAACGGGACAGACAGCTGGATCACGGCGTCATGGTGCCGCTGTATTTTGTGAACCAATATTATGACGGCTACCGGCTTGTCCGCGTGGGGCTTTCCGGCCTGTCCCTTGCCGAACATTACCGGGCCGGGCTGCTGATACAAAAGACAGCGGAGCAGCTGGGCAGAAGGACCGTAATTATCGCCAGCGGGGATCTGTCCCACCGCCTGAAGGAGGACGGCCCTTACGGATACAAAGAGGAAGGACCGGCTTATGATAAGCGGATTATGGAAACCATGGGCAGGGCTTCTTTTGGAGAACTCCTGGAGTATCCGGAGAGTTTTTGTGAAAAAGCAGGTGAGTGCGGACACCGTTCTTTTACCATTATGGCAGGCTGCCTGGATCGCAGGGCTGTGGAGGCGCACAGGCTTTCCTATGAAGGCCCCTTCGGTGTGGGTTATGGAATCTGCACCTATACGGTAACGGGAACGGATGAAGCCCGGGCCTTCCTGAAACGGTATGAAGAAAAGCAGCACAGGAAAGCGGTGGAAGATAAGGGCAGGGAGGATATCTATGTGCGGCTGGCAAGGAAATCCCTGGAAACCTATATCAGAACCGGCAAAAGCCTGACGCTTTCCAGGGCGGAGGAAGAACTTCCATCCGAAATGCTTGCTCGCAGGGCCGGCGTATTTGTTTCCCTTCATAAAGACGGCATGCTGCGGGGCTGCATCGGAACCATTGCGCCGGTTACCGGCTGTGTGGCGGAGGAGATTCTCAGGAATGCGGTAAGCGCAGGAACACAGGACCCAAGATTCCAGCCGGTGAAGGAGGAAGAACTGGAACGGCTGGTTTACAGTGTGGACGTGCTGGGAGAGCCTGAAGCGATCACTTCCAAAGAAGAGCTGGACGTGAAGAAATATGGCGTAATTGTTACAAAGGGGAGAAAACGCGGGCTGCTGCTGCCCGATCTTGACGGCGTGGACAGCGTGGAAGAGCAGATTGCCATCGCCCGGAGAAAAGCAGGCATCCGGGAAGAGGATGAGGTGAGCCTGGAACGTTTTGAAGTGATCAGACACGGTAAAAAGGGGTAGTACCAGCCAAAAGCAGAAAAGAGCTGCGCATGGCAGAAAAGAGTGTGCAAGCGGAGAAGAGCCGCGCATGGCGGAAAGGAGCATTGAATGGCAGAAAGGCAGATACGCTGTCCGGTATGCATGCATCACTGTCTGCTTCAGCCGGGGCAGATCGGGCGGTGCCGGGCAAGAAAAAATGAAAACGGGAAAAGCCGCCCGGTAAACTATGGAAGGCTGACTGCCCTCGCGCTGGATCCCATTGAAAAGAAGCCGCTCGCCATGTTTGCACCGGGAAGCAGGATTTTATCGGCAGGCAGCTTCGGCTGTAATCTAAGCTGTCCCTTCTGCCAGAATTATGAGATATCCATGTGCGAGGAGGAACCTGAAACGGTTTATGTTTCCCCTGAAATGTTGGCGGAAAAAGCCCTGGAGCTTCAAAGGCAGGGAAATATCGGCGTGGCCTATACCTATAACGAACCGTTGGTGGGCTATGAATATGTGCGTGATACGGCGGCGCTGGTGCGCAGGGCGGGAATGAAAAATGTTATTGTGACCAACGGCAGCGTGACGGAAGAGGTACTGGAGGAAATCCTTCCATTTACGGATGCCATGAATATTGATTTAAAGGGCATTACGGACGCCTTTTACCGAAGCCTGGGCGGAGATTTGGAGACTGTAAAGCGGTTTATCAAAAGGGCGGCCCCGGCCTGCCATGTGGAGCTTACCACCCTGATTGTCCCCGGTGAAAATGATTCGGAGGGGCAGATGGAGCAGCTGGCGGCCTGGGTAGCAGGAGTTGACGATAAAATACCGTTACATGTGACCCGTTTTTTCCCCAGATGGAAAATGACGGATCGGCCGCCCACAAAAGTGGAGACTGTCTACCGGCTGGCGGATGTCGCAGGCAGGCACCTGAAGCATGTGTTCACAGGTAACTGCTGAACTGGCCTGGAAAACAGCAGACTTGGCATATATTACCATAAATAACTGCCTTGGAAAAACATTTGACAGTTCAGAAAAATAAAACTATAATGACTAAAACAAACAAAATGGTCAAAAAATAAAAATGCCGGTGAAAAGAGGTGCTGCCATTGCCAAAGTCATACTCGGATCAGGAAAAAGAATATATCATCAGGCGTTTGAAGGATGAGGCAATGAACTGTATGTCCGTTTATGGCATCCGCCGTACCACGGTGGATGAGCTGGTGCGCCGGGTAAGGATACCGAAAGGGACTTTCTATTTGTTTTATGATTCCAAGGAACAGCTGCTATTTGAAGCTTTGATGGAATTTCATGAAAAAATAGAAACACAGCTTCTGCAGCGTGTGGAGCGTATGTCCGGCAGAGAGCCGGAGGTGGAGGCAATAACGGATTTGCTGATGGATTTTTTCAGACAGGCGGATGAGGCTCCGGTGATCCGTCTGATGAACTCTGGTGAACTGGAAATTCTGGCAAGAAAGCTGCCCCAGGATGAACTGGCCGCCCATTTTTCGGAGGATGCTGGAATGGCGGAGACTGTCATTGCCAGACTTTTCCCTGGCATGGAGGGAGAGGCGGAGAAGGCTGCGGAACAGTTCGGAGATGCATTCCGGACAGTTTTTGCTGCAATGATTTATGGGCATGAGGGAGGAATGACCGGAAATACGGATTCACTCAGACTTTTGCTCAGGGGCCTTGTGCTGCAACTGTTTGAGTTATATGACAGCAGAAAAACAAACAGGGATACTGAATTAAAATAAATATAGCCAATGTGTCCGCTGCCGGCACAAAACAGGCGGCGGACATTATTTTATATTTTATTTGACTGTTAATAACATTGTAGTCAAATAGTAAAAGGAGGAGTGTTATGATAGAAGTAAAGGATCTCACATTCAGCTATGACAAAAAGCCTTTTATTGAAAAAATGAATTTTTCGGTGAAAAGCGGAGAAATTTTTGGCTTCTTGGGTCCTTCGGGCGCGGGAAAGACCACTGTCCAGAAGATTATGACTGGATTGATAACGAATTATCAGGGAAGCGTTCGGGTGAATGGAACGGAGTGCAGGAACCGGACGCAGGCATTTTATGAAGATATCGGCGTAGATTTTGAATTCCCGGCCTTGTATGAAAAGCTGACGGCGCGTCAGAATCTGGAGTATTTTGCCTCGTTGTACGGCAGGGTGTGCAGGCCGCCGCAGGAAAGCCTGGAAAAAGCGGGACTGGGAAAGGATGGTGATAAGCGGGTATCCGGTTTTTCCAAAGGTATGCGCTCCCGCCTTGCCTTTTTGCGGGCGCTGCAGCATGATCCGGGCCTTCTTTTTCTTGATGAGCCTACAAGCGGGTTGGATCCGTCCAACAGCCGTGTGATGAAGGATATGATTCTGGAAGAGAAGGAGAAAGGAAAAACAATTATACTCACGACCCACAATATGCATGATGCCGCAGAGCTCTGCGACAGGGTTGCCTTTATAGTAAATGGCAGGGTATGTGCGCTGGATACGCCCCATAACCTGATAATGGGCAGGGGGGCAGCTAGGCTTTCCTATACCTGGAAACGGCAGGACGGCGGGGAAGGGCGGGGAGAATGCCTTTTATCCGATACCTCGCAGGATGTAAGACTGAACAGGCTGATGGCAGAAAACCGGCTCACCTCCCTGCACAGCAGTGAGCCGGATCTGAACGATATTTTTCTGGAGATTACAGGGAGGGCGCTGGTATGAGAATTCTTCGGCTGACGGCCGGTGATATCCGGTTTCAGATTACCTATGGCTTTTGGTTTTTATATGCAGCCCTTACACTTATTTATCTGCTGCTTTTATCGGCATTGCCGGTTACGTGGCGGAGTGTGGCAGCAGCGGTGCTGATTTTTTCCGATCCAGCGGCAATGGGCCTTTTCTTTATGGGTGCGTGCATTTTGTTGGAGAAAAGCCAGAGAGTGCTTCAGGTTCTGGCGCTCTCCCCGGTGCGGATTTGGGAATATATGGCGGCAAAGGCAGTATCCTTTGCCCTGATTTCACTGGTCGTCGCGACAGTGTTGGGCTGTTTTGCAGGCTTTGGACCACGGCGGCTGGCCTGGGCGCTTGTGGGAACGCTGTATGGCTCCCTGCTGTTTTCATTGCTGGGAATGGCCGCAGCCTCGGGCATAAGCAGTCTGAACCAATATCTGCTTGTGACGGTCCCCATAGAGATGATATGCTTCGTCCCTCCGGCGCTGTGCCTTCTGGGAGTTAAAGGCCCGGTTGAATTTTTCCCTACGGTGGCCTGCCTGAAAATGCTGCTGGGAACTGAGACTGTATGGTATGAGCTTTTGCCGGTTTCGGTGTTCACTTTGCTTTTATTGGCGGGATTTGCATGGCTGCGGATGAATAAAATGTGGAGCTGTCTTGGAGGGGCGAAGCTATGAAGGCACAGAAAAAGGCTTTTTTACAAATGCTGTCTGTTATTGGAAAGGACGGTATGCTTCTAATGGCATGTCTGCTTCCCGTAGTGTGCGGTATCCTGTTTCGGTTGGGCATCCCTGGAGTGGAAGCACTGCTTTGTACATATTTTCAAAAGAAGGAGCTTCTTAGCCCTTTTTACGGACTGACGGATGTGTTCTATTCTATGCTTGCCCCGGCCATGTTCTGCTTTGCCGCCGCAATGGTGGTGCTGGAAGAAAGGGATGAGGGCATGGCCTCCTATCTGTGTATTACGCCGCTTGGCAGGAATGGCTACCTGATTTCCCGGCTGGGCGTTCCGGCGGTTCTGGCGGCTGCGGCCTCAGGCGCTTTGCTGGTTCCTTTTTCCCTGCAAAGGCTGCAGGGGCCGGCTGTGGGAATCCTGGCGGTTAATGGCGGCGCTTATGGCCTGCTGTATGCTTTATTGATCCTGCGTTTTTCATCAAACAGGCTGGAAGGGATGGCGGCTGCGAAACTGTCCTCGCTGTTAATGCTGCCGGCTGCCGGCGCATTTTTCATCCATGACGGAATGAAGTACCTGCTTTGGATTTTCCCTTCCTACTGGGCCGGCCTTTCCTTGAGTGAGCAGCAACCGGCGCTGGGGCTTGCAGGGATTGTATGTGCGGCAATATGGGGGCTGCTGTTGTTATAGCCCATAGCCCGCATATTCTCTGATGCGAAGCCTGTTTTCGGCCGCAAATTAAAACGCAGGTCTGGCTGAAGATTCAAAGTATAGACGCTTCGGCGTGTATCCACAGACTTTCGGCGCTGGAGAGCGCAGTTGAAGGTGTCAGGAAAACGGAGCTTGCGCCGGAGATAAAAAGCCGGCCTGAAGGACTTTTATCAGGAGCACAGGCTGTAATGCCAGCAGCCCGGACAGTACCCAAAGCTGCTGTTTCCATAACTTTCCACGATCACAATGCTGTTTTTTGTATTATTATGTGTTTGTAACATATTTGTAACAAATTCGTAATAATTGTAAAGGAGACAGCAATGAGAAAATTAACATTACTTACAGCAGGCGCAGTTACGGTATCTGTTCTGGGAATGGCGGTGGGGATTGCTCCCGGCTCGGCATTAACCGCACACGCAGCTGGAAACAGCCGTGGAATACAGAACGCTGCCTATAAAAATATGATAGTTATTCAGGGCAGCAGCGCGGAGGATATCAAGGATAAGCTGAACGGCCTGGGAAATTCCTTTGGCTCCATCCAGTGGGGCGACTGCCCGGTAATCATTCCTCCCTGTGATACGTTTCCGGGAACGCCCGGCGGCGATCAGAATACAGGAAAGCCGGATGGCAGCCTGCCTGATACAGGAAAGCCCGATAACGGCACGCCGGATCAGAATAAGCCGGGAACCGATCAGCCGGACCAGGGCAAACCGGAGCAGAAGCCGGATCAAAAGCCGGATCAGAACGAACCGGGCCAGGACAATCCCGACCAGGAAAAACCGGGCGGAGATACGGGAAATGATGGAACACAGGATAATGAAACCCAGCTTTCCTTTGCTGCCCAGGTGGCAAGGCTGGTAAATGAGGAACGTGCAAAAGCAGGCCTGTCCCCGCTGCAGGTTGTTCAGAACGTACAGGCGGCCGCACAGGTAAGGGCGGTTGAAATCAAGACGTCCTTTTCCCATACCAGACCGGACGGAAGAGATTTCAGTACGGCGTTGAAGGAGCAGGGCGTCAGCTACAGAGGCTCCGGCGAAAATATTGCCTGGGGACAGAAATCCCCGGAACAGGTTATGGAAGGCTGGATGAACAGCGCAGGACACCGTGCCAATATCCTGAATGAAAAGTTCACTTCTATCGGCGTGGGCTATGTGCAGATTGGCGGCGTGAATTACTGGACACAGCTTTTTACCTATTAAAATAACGATTCTGCAATGAAACAAAAAGAAGGATCAGCCCCAGAGAAATCTGAGGCTGATTTTTTCTTTGGAATCCTGCGGACAGAACCTGCGCCAGAACCGGGGGCATATTACAGGATTGGCCTCCTTCGGCAGCTTCCTTCATCGCTGAGGGGAAGATCCTCATACCCCGGCCGCCCAAAGGTATGTCCCGGAGCGGCAGGAGAGCCGCAGGAAGGGGAACGGTAGGAAAAATAGGAATGAAGGAAACAGAGAATTCCGCCCAGGAGCAGTACGAGAAAGAAAAAACAAACGGCTATGCCGATGGCAAATACTATACCTGTGGAAACCGGACTCAGGAAAGTAAGAAATGCGGCGAGCGTCAGACAGGTGCCTCCCGTAACCGCCAGATTGCCGCAGCAGTAATAGGCCTCCCTCAGCCGGGCTTCATTTTTGGCCGCAAGAGATCCTGCCAGTATTGCCGCCAGTATGATGCAGGCGAACGCGATGAGCACGATAAAGAAAAGGGACGGGTTTGCCAGCGTCAGTATCCCGTTTGCAAAGAGTGTAAAAATAGTGAACGCCAGCAGCATACCGACGACAATGGTGATAATGCAGAATTTAGTAGCATTTTTCATAGGTATCCTCCTTTCTTCGGAAAAAATTTGGGGAAAGTTATACTCCCATACCTTAAGATATGCCGGGAAACAAAAGGTGTGGCTTTTACAGGCAAAATAGAATGGTATCTGTGAAAAAAATATGTTATGATTTAAATGTGTAGTAACTTAAAGCCGCACTTGCCGCAGAGCCTTTGCCTGGAATGTATAGCGGCCGGTTTGTGTGAGCTGTGAACAGACAAATAAGCACATGGAGATTCTCATGATAAAAATAACAGTATGTGATGACGATCCGGATGTACTTGAAACTATTGTGGAGCTGATAAAGAAAAATTATGGAAACTCAGTGAGTATATCCGTCTGCAGTCAGGTACAGCGTCTGTTGGAAGAATGGCAGGCCTCCGGGGACAACAGGGCGGATATTGTTATTATGGATATCGTCTTTGAGCAGAATAACGGCATTACTGCGGCTAAGACGCTGCAGCAGCTGACCCGGAATGTAAAGATCATATTCATATCGGGCTACCTGGAATATGCGGCTGATATTTTTGAGGCAGATCCCTTTTACTTCCTGGCAAAGCCCATAAAAGAGAAAAAGCTTACAGATGCAATAGACAAGGCTTTGGAGAAAATAAAAGAGGAAGACAGGAGCTGCCTCCTGCTTCAGTCCCGTGGAGAAATTGTTAAAATTAAGATAGATGATATATGGTATGTGGAGAGCAGCCGCAGGAATCTGACAATTTATGAAGCAGGCGAAAGCAGCCGCGTTCTCATGAAGCTGAGTGACATGGAGAAGCTGCTGCCGGAATATTTTCTGAGATGCCATCAGAGCTATCTGGTCAACATGGACCGAATCAGGAAATTTACGCTGGATGGAATCGTATTGATTGACGGCAGAGTGATACCTGTAAGCAGAGCCAGATATACGGAAACGAAGGACAAGTTTCTTAAGAACCTGGGAGAAAGGCTGATATGATAGAGATTTATGGCTGTTTTCTGACCCTGATCATAGGATTTATTACCTGTTTCCTTTTTTATCAGATTCTGATACCGAGAAGGGGAAGAAGGCTGACGGCCTGGATCGTGGGGGCAGCGGGCATGTCTGTCTGCAGCCTGCTTCTAAAGCCGCTGGTGCAAAGCCTGCCCCTGTGGATTTATACGGCAGTTATGATGTTCATTATGGCGGTTTTTTTGTTCCTGTTGTACCGGATAAAAATAAAGGAGGCGCTTTTGTGGTCCGTTTTAAGCTGCGGCATCCAGGCTGTAACCGAGCTTATGGCGGTGGGGCTGCTGTTTTGTATCCGCAGGGTGAATTATGAGGCGTTATATGTCCTGAATGAGCTGCATGTAACCGCAACGCTGTTTGCATGTATCATTGAAATGTTTTTTATCATGCTTGTTCTGGTTATCTGGAAATTCCGGGTGCAGGGAAAGCGCAGGAAAAATATCCTTCTGCTTATAACGATTCCGGTATACCAGCTGGCGCTTCTTGGCTGTATGTTTTACATGTGCAGCGATTTTTCCCGGGAGGTTCTGGGCGCGGGAATGCTGATTGTCCTGTTCAGCCTGTTGCTAGACTGGCTTACGGCAGGATTGATCGACGGACAGAACCTGAGGGCGGAAATGGAAGAACAAGTGAACCGCCTGAATGAAGAACGGAGAAAAGAACTGGAATACTGTGCGCAGAACAGCCGTTATCTGGAAGAGGTGCGGCTCATGAGGCATGATTTCTCCAACCAGCTGCAGCTGGTGGACGCGCTTTATGCGCAGGGCGGTAAGGAAGAACAGATCCGGGAACTGATGGATGAACTGAAGAAACGGGTAAATGGAGCGGAAAAGTAGAAAATCGGCTCCTTTTTGCTTTCAGGGAAAAGTGGTGTGTGATGGAATGGATATATGCGGGATTCCTGCTTTCCGCCGGCGTCATGATTGGCGTGGCGGGCTGGAAATTCATAGTGCAAAAGGTACGGAGCCGTTCTCTGCTTCTGGTGGCGGCGGTTCCGGTTTATCAGCTGATTATGGCGGCCTGCTTTTTTTATGTATGCAGGGACCGGGATGAAATGGGATTTTTCCCGGGAGCGGTTCTGCTTTTTTTCAGCTGGACCGTAAATGCCATGGTTCTCCATGCGGTGGAGAATCTTCTTGCAGTGCGCAGGCTCCAGAATGAAATACAGACGCTGTACGAGCTTCGTCAGGAAAACCGGGATATTCACAGGCTGGGGGTGCAGTATGAGCAGGAGAGGAGGCGGATTTGGCGGGACTGCATGAGCCGTCTGGACAAGGCTTATGAAATGCTGGAAGAGAAGGAAGACTTCGGGACGGTGAGAAATACGCTGGAGGATGCCTTCCGTCAGATCCGCACCTGTGAGAGAGCCGTTTACTGCGAAAATCCCATTGTGAATTCCGTGCTGGTGCTGAAAAAAAGATTGGCGGAGGAAAAAAATATTCCCATGCACATTGTTACCTGTGTGGATAAGGAAACAGGTGTGGACCCGCTGGATCTTTGCAGCCTTTTCTGCAATCTGATTGACAATGCCATTGAAGCATCGGAGAAAATCACGGATGGGGATACAGAGCGCTTTATTAAGATTTCTGCAGACTGCCGCAGCGGTTTCCTTATCCTGCGGGTGGAGAATACGGCACAACAGGTGCCGGAGTTCAAGAACGGCGTCTGCCGGACGAGCAAGAGCACGGATAAGGAGCTGCACGGCCTGGGGTTAAAGCTGGTAAGGCAGATCGTGGAGGAATATGACGGCAGGATGGAGATAAAGACGGCAGGCCGTAAATTCACGGTAACCGCCTGTATAAGGACGGATGCGGACAAAATCATTCCTTCAGCCACACATCCATAAGCCCTGCATCCCTTCCGGTATCCAGAGAAGGGAGGACGCCCCGGTCCCGAAGGGGGGAGTGGCCGTTTATTCTGGTATAAGCCCTGTAAAAGGAAGAATAATCGCCGAACCCCGCCTGCGAAGCCGCTTCCTGGGCGCTGTAGCCGGTAATGAGAAGCTGCTGCGCCGCCGTGATCCGCTTGTGCAGCAGATAATCAAAAACGGTGGTTCCCGTAGCCTTGCGGAATACCTTATTCAAATGGTGTTTACTGATAAAAAAGCGTTCTGAAAGCTGATCCAGCGTAATATTTTCCTTCAGATGCTGGTTTAAGTACCAGATTATACGGGTGACGGTGTCCGGTGCGCCGGTCAGGGAGGGCGCGCTTTCGCAGGCATCCCCCATGGAAACGATCTGGGCAAGCAGGGCTTCCACACACACAGGAAGCAGCGCATCCCGGAGCGCTTCATTTTTCAGGGCGCAGTCCTCCAGCGCCTCAAAATAACAGGGAATGCGGTACCGGTCCACCTGCTCATAGTAAATCCTCCGGGAGGGCTGTTTCTCAAAGGCCGGAAACGCAGATAAAAGGAAGGAACGTCTCTCTAAAGAGAGGATATCCGGATGAAAATGGATGGAAAACCGTTTGTAGGTTTTTCCTCCGTTTATTTTTACCCCGTGGAACTCATGGGGGGACAGCAGCAGAAGGCTGTTGGGCGTGGGCTTATATTGCCGGCCCTCCACCAGATAGTCCACGTCCCCGTCCAGGAAGAAATAGACCTCGTAAAAATTGTGACAATGAAGGAAATAGTCCTCCGTAGCCTCATCGCTTTCCCTGTAGCCGAGGCTGACCTTATCCGTATGTATAAAAGCGGCTGGATTCATTGATTAAGCTGCTCCTTTCCTGCGTTTAAATTGCTTTTTCCCGCGGCCTGTGCTGCCTGACAAGCAGGGCAGGCGGATCTTTGCATTCTTTCTTTTGGCAACTGTTTTACACTCTGACAGCTGCATCTTTTTACAGAATAATCCACCACCGCTATTTTTGCAATAAAAAAGTTCCTATATACAATGGTAAAAATATGGCCGGAAAGCTATATTAGAAAGGAACAGACCGGTACGTAAAAAGGGCCCGTCGGGCAGTACATATCCCGGAAAACATGGGAAAAAGCCGGCACAGAAAGGAAATGACAGTATGAAGACAGGAGCGCAGCTGTATACGGTAAGGGCGTACACGCAAAATGAAAAGGACTTTTCCTGCACCATAGGGAAAATTGCAGAAATGGGTTACAAAACCGTGCAGATATCAGGCATTGGGAAGGATATCAGGCCGGAAAGAGTCCGTGAAATCTGCGATGGGGCAGGGCTGGAAATCGTACTGACCCACAGCGATGTGAACCGTATTCTCAATGATACGGAAAATCTGATCAAAGAGCACGATATCCTGGGAAGCCGCTACATCGGGCTGGGCGCGATGCCGGACAAGTACCGCACGAAGGAATGGATAACCCATTTTATGGATGATTTCAGGGAGCCGGCGAAGAAAATAGCGGATGCCGGAAAGCTGCTCATGTACCACAACCATAATTTTGAATTCCAGAAGCTTGCCCCCTGCAGGGACAACGGCGCAGATCGGGAGAAGCGGATTATTGAATATCTGCTGGAGGGCTTCAAGCCGGAGGAAATGGGCTTTACCCTGGATACCTACTGGGTGGCTGCGGCAGGCGGCGATGTGTGCCAGTGGATCGCGGAACTCTCCGACAGGATTCCCTGCGTGCATCTGAAGGATATGGCCGTGGAAGGCTTCAGCCAGCTGATGGCCCCCGTAATGGAAGGAAATCTTAATTTCCCGGCGATTCTGAAGGCGCTTGAGAATACCAGCTGCGAATACATGCTCGTGGAGCAGGATACCTGCCAGGGAAGTCCTTTCGACTGCCTGAAAACAAGCTATGACAATCTGGCGGCTGCCGGATACAGATAAAAACGAACAGGGGAAAGAGAGGATACTTTCATCTATGGAAAAAGTCAGGTTGGGAATTATCGGAATCGGAAACATGGGAAGCGGCCACTGCGGCTCTATTCTGGAGGGAAAGGTGCCGGATATGGAGCTGGCGGCGGTAGCTGATTTAAGAGAATCAAGAAGGGAATGGGCCAGGGAAAACCTGCCTGAATCCGTCCGTATTTTTGAAGACGGGGACGCCCTGATTGCCTCCGGCTGCTGCGACGCGGTCCTGGTGGCAACGCCTCATTACGAACATCCCAGGCTTGTTATGGAGGCCTTTGCCCATGGCCTTCATGCGCTGTGTGAGAAGCCTGCGGGAGTCTATACCAAACAGGTGCGGGAAATGAACGAAGCGGCGGCGAAAACCGACAGGGTATTTGCCATGATGTTCAATCAGCGCACCAACCATGTATACCGGAAAATGTATGAAATCGTCCACAGCGGCGAGTACGGGAAAATAAAAAGAGTGAACTGGATCATTACCGACTGGTACCGCACCCAGGCCTATTATAATTCCGGCGGCTGGCGGGCTACCTGGGACGGAGAGGGCGGCGGCGTCCTGCTGAACCAGTGCCCTCATAACCTGGATCTGCTGCAGTGGATCTGCGGCATGCCTTCCAGGGTGCAGGCCTTCTGCCATGTGGGTAAATGGCATGATATTGAGGTGGAGGATGATGTGACGGCATATCTGGAATTCCCGGACGGAGCCACAGGCGTATTCGTTACCACCACCGGGGATGCGCCGGGAACCAACCGGTTTGAAGTGACCCTGGAACGGGGAAAGCTGGTATGTGAAAACGACAGGCTGAGCTTCTACGAGCTGGAGGTCAGCGAAAGAGAGTACTGCTATACGGCGACGGAAGGCTTTGCCAAGCCTGCCGGACATGAGGTCACTCTTACCACCGATGGGGAAAACCCTCAGCATGTGGGCGTGCTGCGCGCGTTTGCGGCGAATATCCTGCGCGGCGAGCCGCTTATCGCCCGGGGAGAGGAAGGCATTAATGGCCTGACCCTTTCTAACGCCATGCATTTATCCAGCTGGCTGGGCAAACCCGTGGACATTCCCTTTGATGAGGATCTGTTCCTGGAGAAGCTGAACGAGCTGAGAAAAACCTCCAGGGTGAAGGAAAACGTACAGGAAGTGACCTTCAGTACGGCAGGAAGCTACGGGACAAAAGAGGAGACATTATGAAATCAGTCATAGTCGGATGCGGCGGCATTGCCACCGTCCATGCCGCAAGCCTCAGCCAGTTGGGAGAAAGCGAGCTGGCTGGCTTTGCGGATATTAAAAAGGAAAGAGTGGAGAACTTTGTCGCTAAATATGGAGGAAGGGCTTATTCCTGCCTGGAGGAAATGCTGGCGCAGGAAAAACCGGATGTAATGCACATCTGCACCCCGCATTATCTGCATGTCCCCATGGCGGTATATGGCCTGACCCATGGCGTGCATGTATTTATGGAGAAGCCTCCCGTCATCTCCGGAGAGCAGCTTGCGCAGCTGGAAGAGGCGGTGGCCGGAAGCGACAGGCGTCTGGGCCTGTGCTTCCAGAACCGTTATAATCCCAGCGTACAGGAAGTAAAGAAGCTTCTCGCTTCCGGGGAAGCGGGCAGGATCCGCGGGGCCAGAGGACTTGTCACCTGGAGCAGGGGCAGGGAATACTACACGGAGAGCGGCTGGCGGGGCAGCCTTGCCACAGAAGGTGGCGGGGCGCTGATTAACCAGTCCGTACATACATTGGATTTACTGGCATATTTTTTAGGAACTCCCCTGGCTGTGGAGGCCGGCATACAGAACCACCACCTGAAGGGCATCATCGAGGTGGAGGATACCATGGAGGCTTATATCCGTTTCGCGGACAGCACCGCCTGTTTTTATGCTACCACGGCCTATTGTGACGATGTGCCGCCTTTGATTGAAATTTCCTGTGAAAATATGACTATCCGGATCGAAGATCTGGACGTTACCTATTATTACAGGGACGGCCGCGTGGAAAAGCCTGAGATAGACAGGAAGGAATCGCTGGGAAAGAGCTACTGGGGCTGTGGGCATAAGGATTGCATCGGGGATTTCTACCGTTGTGTGCGCACCGGGGAACGTTTTATGCAGGATCTTCCCGGAATGAGGGAAACGATCCGTCTGATGCTGGGCGCCTATGAATCCGCCCGGACCGCAAGACCTGTGGATTTATAAGAAAACAATGCGTTACAGCAAGGAAGGATAATTATATATGGAACGCAAGCTTTTACACAACTCACCCATCAGCTGCTTTGCTGATGAGATAGATTCCTCTGTAGATAAGCAGATTGCACTGCTTAAAGAGCTGGGGATCTCCTGGATAGAATTCCGCAGCGGAGACGGAAAGGGCGTGGCTGATTATACAGCAAAAGAAGCGCAGGCGCTGCGGGAAAAGCTGGATGGCGCCGGTATCCGCATTTCCGCCCTGGGATCGCCCATCGGTAAAATAGACATTACCCAGGATTTTGAGCCGCATTTTAAAACCTTTCAGGCAATGGCGGAGCTGACGAAAATTTACGGGACTGACAAAATCCGTATGTTCAGCTTCTTTATGCCGGAGGGTGCGGACGTGTCGGCATATCGTGATGAAGTGATGAAAAGGATGTCCCGCCTGGTGGACTATGCCGCATCCAAAAATCTGGTGCTGCTTCATGAAAATGAAAAGGACATATATGGGGATTTGGCGCCCCGCTGCCTTGACCTGATGAAGGAATTTTATGGCAGCAGCTTCCAGTGTACCTTTGATTTCGCGAACTTTGTACAGTGCGGGCAGGATACCTTGGAAGCCTATGAAATGCTGGAGCCTTATATTTCCTATGTACATATCAAGGACGCCCTCTTTGAAAACGGCAGCGTTGTGCCTGCCGGAGAAGGAGACGGACAGGTAGCGGAAATCCTGGGCAGACTGGAGAAAAAAGGGTTTGACGGCTTTTTGAGCCTGGAACCCCATCTGGCTGATTTCGCCGGATTAAAGAACCTGGAAAAATCAGCGGCAAGCCGCGGAAGGACCGATGGGGAAGAAGCCTTCTGCACCGCATACCGTGCCCTTCAAAAGATATTGTATTAGAATTAGCTAAGGGTAGAGGGGCCTGGTGTGTGCTCCCGGCCGCCCTGCCATGATCCGCGCCGGTCAGTCCCAAACCGGTTCCGTCCAGGCCTTTCCGGGCTGTGCGGGGGATATTTTATGTTCCAGACTTAAAAAACGGGGTGTTTTTAACTGTCCCGGAACGTCAGGTTTCTGTCAATGCAACTGAACTCCTCGTGAGCGGCTTCCGCCGTCTCACTTGTCAGGCAAGTTGCTAAGGACGACAGAAGCCTGCCGTCCCGGGGCAGTAAGAAACATCACCGTTTTTTTATTCCCGCGAGCAACGAGCCAAG
>NZ_KE992693.1:158238-189304 GCF_000466465.2 Clostridium sp. KLE 1755 | reverse complement strand
TGCAAGTTTGATACCTCGTTGCTTGCAGCGGGGTCTTTGATTGGTGGAGGTGGTGAAGGATCATAGGATTGTGTTAGTATGTCTTGGTTTTATACAAGAAATTTCCTTATTCCTTATGTTATTCTTGTTACAGTTCAGGCAGGTTTGCGCATTCACTGCGCAAACCGTGAGAAAACGTGGTGACAGCAGGCATCCGCCCCTCGCCGAAGGCGACTTATCATGGGCGGATGCAGTAACAGTTCGGCCGAAGGCTGAACTGTTACTTATTCTTTGGGAAGCAAGGAAATGGAGGAATTTAATTATGATGAAAAAATGGTGGCATGACAAGGTGGCTTATCAGATTTATCCGAAAAGCTTTCTGGATAGTAATGAGGATGGGATTGGCGATCTGAGGGGAATTATCGGGAAGCTTGATTATCTGAAGGAGCTGGGGGTGGATATTATCTGGCTTTCTCCGGTTTATCAGTCTCCGTTTGTGGATCAGGGGTATGATATATCTGATTATTATGCTATTGCCCCGGAGTTTGGGACGATGGAGGATTTTGATGAGCTGCTGGCGGAAGCAAAGAAGCGGGGCATGTATATTATCATGGATCTGGTGATCAATCATTGCTCCGATAAGCATGAATGGTTTCAGAAGGCTCTGGCAGATCCGGAGGATAAATATGCGGATTATTTTTATTTCAGAAAGGGGAAGGACGGGAGAGCGCCCAGTAATTACCGTTCCTATTTCGGCGGCAGTACCTGGGAGCCGGTGCCGGGTACGGATCAGTATTATCTGCATATGTTTGCAAAGGAGCAGCCGGATCTGAACTGGGAGAACCCTGAATTAAAAAGGGAGCTTTTTGATATGGTGAACTGGTGGCTGGAAAAGGGCGTGGCCGGGTTCCGTATTGATGCCATCATTAATATAAAGAAGGATCCTGCTTTCCCGGATTATCCGGCGGACGGCAGCGACGGGCTGGTAAGCTGCACCAAAATGGTGGAAGAGGTGGAAGGCGTCGGAGAACTGCTGGAGGAGCTGAAAAAAGAAACCTTTGAAAAATATGGGGCTTTTACAGTGGCAGAGGTCTTTAATATGAAGGACGATGAGCTGCGGGAGTTTATCGGTGAGGACGGGCATTTTTCCACTATGTTCGATTTCTCCGCAGCAGTGCTTTCCGGCGGGGGAAAGGGATGGTATGACAGCCGTCCGGTATCTTTTAAGGAATGGCGTTCTGCATTGTTTGCTTCTCAGCTGGAAGGGCAGGGTATAGGATGCCTGAAAGCCAATATTATTGAGAATCATGATGAGCCCAGGGGCGCATCACGCTATCTGCCGGAGCATGCCCAAAATCCCAGGGGAATTAAAATGCTGGGAACGACCAGCGTGCTTCTGCGCGGTATCCCGTTCCTGTATCAGGGGCAGGAGCTGGGAATGACGAACTGTCCGTTCCACAGTATAGAAGAGTTTGATGATATCAGCACGAAGGATCAGTATAGGGTTGCATTGGAAGCGGGATTGAGCGAGGAAGAGGCGCTGCAGGCGGCGGCCCGTTTCAGCCGTGATAACAGCCGGACGCCGATGCAGTGGAGCAGCGGCGCAAACGCCGGATTTACGGCCGGAACCCCCTGGCTGAAGGTAAACCCGAATTATACTTCAGTGAATGTGCAGGATGAGGAAAATGATGAAGATTCTGTGCTTTGTTACTACAGAAGGCTGATTGCCCTGCGTAAGTCGGAGGAGTACAGGGAGATTTTTACTTATGGGGAATTTATTCCCGCCTTTGAAGAGCTGGACGGGATTTTTGCCTTTTCACGCAGTCTTAACGGCCGTCAGGTCATGGTTGCTGCAAATTTTGCACAGGAGCAGAGAACGCTGCTTCTGCCCGGACAGAATGCAAAGCTTCTTCTGGCCAATGACAGCGGCCTTACCGAAAGCAAACTGCTGTCAAAACAGACAGAAGCGCTCCAGATTACTTTAAATCCCTGTGACTGTGCCGTATTTGAGCTTTTTCCGTAACTGTTTGGCCTGTCGGCGGATTGACACACCGTTTCCGCAGAAGTAAACTGAAAATGAAACCAACCGCAGCTTACGACCTACAGCTGCCTGATAACATTCATTTTCAGGAGGAAACATCATGAAATTCATCCGTTACGAACAAGCAGACAAAACACAGATAGGAATTTTAAACCAGGCCGGAACGGACATACTGCCCCTTTCCGGCCTTTTGCCGCATCGTAGCTATGCCACAATGCAGGAGCTGATAGAAAATATCACCGGGGACGAGCTGGCGCAGCTGAAAACAGCGCTGCATACTGGGGCTGCCTGCCCTTCGGTTCCCGCCGCACAGGTGAAAATTCTTCCTCCAATAGATAAACCCATACACGATATCCTCTGCGTGGGCGTTAACTACCGGGATCACCAGAAAGAAGCCAGCGAAGCGCTGAATGATTTTAAAGCTGCCCCAAGAGCCGTTTATTTTGCGAAAAGAGCGATACGCATCCTGGGGGACGGCGAGGAAATCCAGTCCAGGCCCGATCTGGACGACCAGCTTGATTACGAAGTGGAGCTTGCCGTCATCATCGGCCGGAGAGGAAAGGACATTCCGAAAGAGGAAGCGGAAAACTACATATTCGGTTATTCCGTTTTCAATGACATCTCCTCCCGCAGGATCCAGAACCAGCATGGCCAGTGGTTCAAAGGAAAAAGCCTGGATACCTATACCGCCATGGGGCCTGTAATCCTTCACAAATCCGCCCTGCCCTTCCCCGTGGAGGCAGACGTCAGAAGCTATGTAAACAACGAAAAAAGGCAGGACTCCAACACCCGTTTTTTCCTCACGGACCTTCCGCAGATTATTGAAGACCTGTCCCGCGGCATGACCCTGGAACCCGGCGACATCATAGCGACCGGCACCCCGGCAGGCGTAGGCATGGGCTTCAGGCCGCCCCGCTTCATGAAAGCCGGCGACTGTGTCACCTGCGAAATTCCACCAATCGGCACGCTGACCAACTATATCATATAGATTACCCAATGTATTCCTTTGCAAATGCTTCCGGCCGTATGCAACTGGCCGGCCGGAAGCATGCAGCTTTCACAGCTGCAAAAAATAATCCCATCCTCATGAAAGCGCCAGTTCCCCCTTCTTCATACGATCCAGGTGGCCATAAAGCTTTCTGTATTTTCCCGGCGTAATCCCCGTCTGTCTCTTAAACACCTTTGTAAAATAGAACTTATCCTGAAATCCCGTATCTGCTGCGATTTGCTCCAGTGTATTGTCCGTGTGGGAGAGCAGATGCCTGGCGTTCCGGATACGTACCTCTGTCAGGTATTCCCGGACGGCCATCCCGGTCTGTTCCTTAAAAAGCTGCCCGAAATATTTGGGAGACAGCCCGGAATGGGAGGCCAGCAGCGGAAGGGAAATATCCTCCGTATAATATTCCTGGATATAGTTTACGGATTCGCTGATGGTTTTTTCATGGAACAGACCCGAAGGCGCTTTCCCGGCGGGCGAAGACAAATCACAGACTGCGGCGGCAATTTGAAGAAAGAGCGAACGCTCCCGCAGCCTGGCCCCGGTGCCAAGCTGGGAATAGTTCTGGTACAGCTCCTTGAAAACAGGAGCCGTTGTATCATAATCCAGCCCGGTTATCAGCGGAGGGAAAAAGGCGGGATCCACCTCCGGATTCGGCCTTCTTAACAGAACCTCCTCATTGGCCGGCGCGCTGTCTTCATTTTTCCCCGGAGTGGAATGGGGCTTTTTATACAGCGCCGGGGCGGGACTGTCTGTGCCCGGAAGATTTTCCATATGCAGATAGACCTGCTCCGCCCGGAAATCATACTGTTCTTCAGGAGAAATCCAGTCAAAATGGATACAGTGCGCCCGGAAGATTTTGCCCTCGGGAACGATCATTGTATTGTGCAGATAGGGCATAAGATAAAAAAGCTCTCCCTTGCGGATCCGGTATTCACTGCCGTTATAAAGAAACACGGCTTCCCCGCTGAGACAGTATATCAGCTCATGATCATAGATGATCCGTTCCGGCAGAAGCGTCCCTCCTTCAAATATTTTATAATTCACATATCTGACATAGGGGGCAATCCTGTCCATGCGGATGAAGCTCTCCGCCTTTTTTTGCCCTGCCGCCTCTTTTTCAGGCTTCTGCAAAAGCAATCCGTCCATAAAGCCTTCCGTCTCCCTTCCCTAGAAAATTAAAATTGTTTTTTATCATTCCAAATTACAATTTTATGCCTTCTTCCCATTTACATTTATTCCATATTTTCTATGATTATCTTACAGAAATAAAATACATAATGCAATGGATTCTGTTGTATTATTCGAAAAAAGAAGGGAAGGGCTATGTTATATCCAAAAAAAGAAGAAAAAAGCCTGAGTGCTGAATTGTTCCAAAATCCAACAAATGAATATAGAGGGGCGCCGTTCTGGGCGTGGAACCAGGCGCTTTCGCCTGAAGTGCTGGTAAAGCACATTGATTATTTCAAGGAAATGGGGATCGGCGGTTTTCATATGCATTGCCGTACGGGTCTGGACACGCCCTATCTGGGCGATGAGTATAAGGCCTGCGTGCGCGCCTGTGTGGATAAGGCAAAGAAAGACGGCATGTACGCCTATCTTTATGACGAGGATCGCTGGCCTTCCGGCGCGGCCGGAGGAAAGGTGACAAAGGATGTGGAATACCGCAGCAGATATCTGGTTTTCACCCCTTTTTCCAATGAAGAGAGGAAAAGGGAGGAGGAACGTTTTGATTCCTCCAGCAAGGCTGCCGTACAGGGGAACGGAACGCTTCTTGCCCGTTATGATATCACTCTGGAGGACGGCTGCCTGAAGGAGTACCGCCAGCTGCAGGAAGGGGAAACAGGAAGCAACGTCTGGTATCTGTATGAAGAAATCGCCGGAGAAAGCCCCTGGTACAATAACGAAACCTATGTGGATACGCTGAATCCCAGGGCAATCCGCAGGTTTATTGAAGAAACGCATGAACAGTATCTGGACTGTGTGGGTGATGAATTCGGGAAAACAGTGCCCTCCATTTTTACGGATGAGCCTCAGTTTTCCCATAAAACCACGCTGAGCTTTGCCGAGTCAGGAGAGGATGTCATCCTTCCCTATACCGACGGGCTGCCGGCGGCATACAGGGAGGCTTATGGCGAAGATTTCTTTGCCTCGGTGCCGGAGCTTATCTGGGAGCTTCCGGAGGATAAGGTGTCCGTTGCCCGGTATCATTATCATGATTTTGTGGCGGAGCGATTTGCCTCCTCCTTCGCGGATACCATCGGAAACTGGTGCCGGGATCACAATATCATGCTCACCGGACATATGATGGAGGAGCCTACGCTGACCTCCCAGACCAATGCTTTGGGAGAAGCCATGCGTTCTTACCGCAGTTTTCAGATGCCGGGCATCGATATGCTCTGTGACTGGCGGGAATACACCACGGCGAAACAGGCTCAGTCCGCATCCCATCAGTTTGGCTGTCCCGGCGTGCTCAGCGAGCTGTACGGCGTAACCAACTGGGATTTTGATTTCAGGGGACATAAGCTGGCGGGAGACTGGCAGGCGGCGCTGGGAGTGACCCTGCGTGTCCATCATCTTTCCTGGGACAGCATGAACGGTGAGGCAAAGAGGGACTATCCGGCCTCCATCTTCTATCAGTCCCCCTGGTATAAGGAATACCGCATGATAGAGGATCATTTTGCAAGGGTGAATACGGCCCTTACCCGCGGGAAGGCCCGTGTACGCATCGGCGTTGTCCATCCGATTGAAAGCTACTGGCTGCACTATGGGCCGAAGGAACAGACTGCCCTGATCAGGGAAGAGATGGAAAGCAGATTCCGGAACCTGACAGAATGGCTCCTTTTCTCCCAGCTGGATTTTGACTTTATCGCAGAATCCCTTCTTCCCATACAGTATGAAAAAACGGAGGATGGCAGGCTTCATGTAGGAGAAATGGCCTATGATGTGGTTATCGTTCCCGGCTGCGAAACCCTGCGTTCCACTACGGTTTCCTGCCTGAAGGAATACCGTCTGGCAGGAGGCGACCTTCTTTTCCTTGGCGTAGCCCCCGAACTGGTGGATGCTGTGCCGGATGAAGAAGGAAAAGCGCTTTATGAAAACAGCCGCAGCGCCGGTTTTTCCAGAAGCGAGCTGGTAAGAGCGCTGGAAGATTACAGGGAAGTGGAACTGCGCAGCGAAAACGGCAGCCTGGCAGATCATCTGCTTTACCAGATGCGCCAGGACAGCGACGGCCGCTGGCTGTTCGTTGTAAACGGCAAAAAAACGGTCAACAAGGATATCCCCACGGAAGAAAATATCACCTTCCGCCTGAAAGGGCTTTGGGAGGTTTGGGAATATGATACCATGACCGGAGAAATTAAGGCGCTTTCTGCAGGAACAGAAAACGGGGTTACATCATTTACCCGCCGCATGTATGATCATTCCAGCGTGCTGCTGAAGCTGGTTCCCACGCAGGTGCCGGCGGCCGGCACTGCAGCCGGTGTAAAGGAAGGCCACGCAGCCTGCTTTACAAAGGCGGAGGGCCGCAGGCTTCCTACCCGTATGCCTTACCGTCTGTCGGAGCCGAATGTGCTTCTTCTGGACATGGCGGAGTACCGTTTTGACGGGAAGGACGGAGACTCCTGGAGGGATAAAGAAGAGATTCTCAGATTGGACAATGAATGCAGGAAGGCTGCAGGTTATCCTCTTCGGATGGAAGCCTTTGCACAGCCCTGGACATCGGAAAAGGCACAGCCGGAGCATGTGCTGGAAATGAGGTTCACCATCCGGTCGGAAATCCAGGTGACGGATGCCTCGCTGGCTCTCGAAGAATCAGGCGCAACCACCATATACTTAAACGGGGAGGAAGTGGAAAAGAAGGACTGCGGCTATTTTGTGGACGAATGCATCCGCAGGTTCCCTTTGCCCGCCATACCCGCAGGTACCTCGGAGCTTATCCTGAAGCTGGCATATTCCAGGGACACCAACCCGGAATGGTGCTATTTGCTGGGCAGCTTCGGCGTAAGAGCGGAGGGCAGCGAGGCCTGCCTGACAAAGCTGCCGGATACCGTGGCCTTCGGTGATTACAGCACACAGGGATTCCCCTTCTATGCAGGAAACATGATTTATGAAGCACAGCTGGATGCAGAAGAGGACGGAGAGTATGTGATTGCCGCAGAAAAGTTCCGCGCGCCGCTTCTGAAGGTGGAGGTAGACGGGGAAGCTGCAGGAAGAATTGCCCTCTCCCCGTACCAGTTATCCCTGGGATATCTGAAAAAAGGCAGGCACAGCATTACGCTGACGTCCTACGGCAACCGTTATAATGCCTTCGGAACCGTCCATATCTGTGACGAGAAGAACGCCTGGGCAGGCCCGAATGCATGGAGAACGGAGGGGGCCGGCTACAGCTATGAGTATCAGCTGAAGAGAATGGGAATCCTGGCGGCGCCCAGGGTGTTCCGGGTAGAATAACAGCAAAAATAAATGGACAATGTAAGTAAATATATACAGAGTATTCTGCCAAAAGCAGTCCGGAGAAGATAAAAAACTCCGGGCTGCTTTTTTGAATAAAAAGACGGGAAAAATTTCATAAAACACTTGCCATAAGCAAGGTGTATGTGATAACATTATTTTCGGTGTATAAAACGATAAAATAGTATTATAATTTCATTAAAGAATAATGTAAAATAAGATTTGTACCTGAATTATGTCGGGACAAAGAGTATAGTTGATACCTTTCAGGATAAAAAAGCCGTATGTTTAAAAAACATGCGGTTTGTTTACGTAAACAGAAACCGGAGACATAAGCTATGAAAAGACATTTTTGCATATTTGCCGAAGCGGGAATCTGGCTTTCAGCAGCATCGATCGTATTATCGGGATGCGGGCCTGGAAAGGAGAGTAAGACAGCATTGGTAAGTGAGACAAGCCTTTTTTCCTGGGAAGAAGAGTATATACTGCCGGAAATGGAGGAAGAAGTAGAAAAGGTGATGGAACGGCTTGGCTGCAATGTGGTATACCAGCAGATCCCGTCGGATGCGCAGGAGGCGGAGGTACTTGATTATTTGAAACGGCGCGGGGATAAAGGGCAGCTGGTGTATTATCTTGCCGGCGCATCTGAATGGGGCCTGCAGGAAAATGCAGTTTCCATGCTGGAAGCTGTAAAAAATACCGCAGAATGGAACCGAAAAGCCGGAGAAGGAAAAGGATTTACAGGCATTGTATGGGATGTGGAGCCATATCTGCTGGATGAATGGGAAGATAACAGGGAAGAATATATGCAGCAGTATGTTGAAAACTGTATTCATGCCTATGAAGAAGCCCAAAAGGAACAACTGGCAGTTATCGTCTGTATCCCAAATTTTTATGACAGAACAGGCCTGACGGAACAGCTTGAGCTTTTGGTACAGAAAGGCTGTGACGGTATTGCTGTTATGAATTACGACAAAAGGGATGAAGCGGGACAGATTGCAGGTGAAATGGAACTCGCTGAAAAGTATAAAAAAGGAATTATCCATATTACTGAAATGCAGAAACCCGGATATCACAGCCTGACGGAACAGAATACATATTATTACGATGGCTTTGACGCGGTTGTGGAAAGCTGGGAGAGGCTCAGGCAGGAATATCCTTACGAATATCTTGGATTTTCCTGGCACTATCTGAAGCCCTGCCTGCACCTTATGGAGAAGGAGGAGAATGCATGAATGAGGTCCTTCGGCAGGAAAAGAAATACCTGCTTTCCTATGACCAGTTCCGCAGGCTGGATCATACCTTTGAACAGGTACTGCATCCTGATTCACATAATGGAAAGATGGGGTATCCGATAAGAAGTCTATATTTTGATACCATGCAGGAGCGAGATTTTTACGAAAAGGAAGACGGTCTTGAGATACGGAGAAAAATCCGGCTGAGAACATATTCACCCGATTCTGATTTTGCCATGCTGGAAATGAAACAGAAGCAGGGAGAAAATCAGAAAAAGCGTTCTCTGCGCCTTGGCCGGGAGGATGCAGAAGCTCTGTCACGGGGAGAATATTCCTGCCTGCTTCACTATACAGATTCTTTTGCCATGGAGTGCTATGGACTGATGAATATGCTCTGCTACAGGCCGAAAGCGATAGTAGAATATCAGAGAAAGGCTTATGTGGCCAGTGAAAATAAAACGAGAATTACTTTTGATTTTGCAATTAAGGCGACAGAAAGCGATTTCCGGCTGTTTTCACCTGTATTAAATCAGAATCCGGTACTTGATCCGTATCTTGTGGTAATGGAAGTAAAGTATAACGGATTTATGCTCAGTTATATTAAACAGATGGTGAGTCTGGAAGGGAAAACCCCCACATCAGTAAGTAAATACTGTTTATCCAGGAGCGCCGGGCTTCATTATCTGTTTTAATAGGAAGCTGCTGTTTGAAGCTGGAAGCAGCTTTTGGGTGAAAACTGATTCACCCGTATTTAATTCAACAATCGTGCATAAGAGAGGAAAAACTCATGAAAGATTATATTTATACAATATTTCAGGAATCTGGTTCCCTGTCTACGGAAGAAATTTTCCTGCATATCCTTGTAGCATCAATTTTGGCCTGCGTTATTTACTTATCCTATTATTTTACGCATGCAGGCGGCGTCTATTCCAAAAAATTCAACGTCTCACTTATCACCCTGACCATTCTTACGGCAACGGTTATGACAGTTATCGGCAATAACATAGCGCTTTCCCTTGGTATGGTCGGCGCGCTTTCCATCGTCAGATTCCGTACGGCGATTAAGGATTCCAGAGATACCGCATATATTTTCTGGACAATAATCGTTGGAATCTGCTGCGGCGTAGGGGATTATATAGTGGCTGTTATTGGTAGCGGCGCTGTATTTATTGTACTTCTGATTCTGGGAAGAGTAAAAAATGACAACAGGATACTTCTCATCATCCGGGGCGCGAGAAACATGGAACGCAGAATTGAGGCGGTGGTTTTTGATTATTTTCAGGCAAAGGCCATGATGCGTGTCAAGAATACCAGCAGGGATTCCATTGAGCTGATATTTGAAATGCCCCGGAAAACTTATCTGCTTTCCAATAAAAAGGAAAAAAGCATCGTTGAAATGCTGTATGAGCTGGAATCTATTGAGTATGTGAACGTCGTGACGCAGAATGATGAAATAAGCGGGTAAGAAAATGAACAGCAGGAAAATTTACACAGGACTGGTAGTGCTTCTGCTTCTGGCAGCCTTGCTGCTTTCCAGGCATATCGATCCGGAAAAGCAGCGGTATCAGCAGCATCTGTCATACAATACACAGGTAGAAGATACCAGTCTGTCAATTGATGAGGATACTTTTTCATCACATCTGCCGGTGGTCAGTATCGAAACTGGCGGGGTGGTTATTCCAGGCCGGCCGGAGCAGGGGCAGCATATAAAAGATATTGAGAACAGCTTTATACAGGCGGATATGCGGATTTATGACAGGGAAGGGGAACTGAATAAGCTAAGCTCCCAGCCTGTATTGGAATCTAAAATCAATATTCGTGTCAGGGGCAATTCCTCCAGGACGTTTGATAAAGTGGGGTATCTGTTCAAATTTACGGATGATGCGGGCATGGAACGCAAACTGGAAGTCATGGGTATGGAAAAGGACAGCACATGGGTGCTTCACGGGCCTTATCTGGATAAAACACTGATGCGTAATTATATGTGGTACAATCTGGCAGGGCAGATTATGGAATGGGCGCCGGATGTCCGGTACTGTGAAGTCTTTCTGGATCACGAGTATCAGGGGCTTTATGTAATGGCTGAGCAGATCAGTATGGGAGAAGGCAGAATCGAAATGACAAAATATGACGGAAAGTCCAATATTTCCAGTTATATTGTCTGTGCTGACCGTGAGAGTGTCAACGATGTGCAGTACCTGGATAATTTCACAAGCTATGCTTTGAGAATCAACGGAAAGCTGGAGGTAAAATATCCGGGAGCATCACGGATAACGCCGGAACTGACTGAATACATCAGCCGTGATTTTTCCAGATTTGAAAAAGCATTATATTCCTTTGACTATGATACGGCCAGATACGGATATCAGAATTATATTGATGTGGACAGCTTTGTCGATTACTTTATCATAAATGAAGTTACCCAGAATACAGACGCGGGTCTTTATTCCACTTATTTTTATAAGGATGTCAGCGGAAAGCTTAAAATGTGCGTCTGGGATTTCAATAACTGTTGTGATAATTATATAGAAGATCAGACTCCGATGGCAGGCTTCTTTATGCAGCACCGTCCCTGGTATTTCATGCTGTGTAAGGATGAAGCTTTTATGGAAAAGGTGATAACAAGATACCATCAGCTGCGTAAGGGGATACTCAGTGAAGAAGCGGTGGAAAGCTATATCGCCGGGGTACAGAGTTATCTGGGCCCGGCCATAGAACGCAATTTTGAAAAATGGGGATACAGTTTCCTGCCGGAAAAGGATCTGCTGTATGAGGATGAGCGGAAAATAGGCTCCTATGAAGCTGCTGTGGAACAATATGAAACGCGTCTGGTCAGGCGTATGAGGTGGATGGATGAGCATATTGAGGATTTGCGTTCCTACAGCCATGAATCGATAAATAAGAAGTTTAACCACTGATTGGGGGCAATCAATTGAAAAAGTTTTTAATTGCGGCAATTACGGCAATCCTTCTCCTTTTTTTGTTTGATATGGCGTATTACCGATGGGGCGTATATATAGATTTAAATAAAGATCAGGAGGTCTCTTTTTTTGCGACTACGCAGGGAAAAGAAATCCTGGCTGATACGGGAAAGGGAATGGAGCCCTTTGAAATCCGGGGCGTTGACATGGGAGTAGGAATACCGGGATATTTTTCCACAGAGTTTGCGATTGATAAGGAAACGTATCTTCGCTGGTTTGGTATGATTCAGGAGATGGGGGCGAATACCATCCGTGTTTATACTATACAGATACCGGATTTTTACGAGGCGGTATACGAATATAACAAGGATAATCCTAATCCCTTATATATACTGCATGGTGTATGGGTGAACGATTATGTCCAGAATTCACATGTGGATGCCTATGATGACTCCTTTAGAGAGGCGCTCCTGGAAGATTGCAGAACGCTTGTGGATGTTATTCACGGCAGGCGTAAAATCAATCTGGGTTACCAGGCGACCAGTGCCAGTGGGGTTTATAATAAGGATATTTCAGACTGGGTGCTGGGTTATATTCTGGGCGTAGAATGGGAAGATGTTACCGTCGCCTATACGAATCATATGAAGCCGGAAAATAACAGCTATCATGGGGATTATATGTATACGTCCGAAGAAGCCACGCCATTTGAAGCTATGCTTGCTGAAGTCGGAGACAAAATCATCAGGTATGAAAGTGAAAAATATAAAGAACAGCGGCTTATCGCTTTCTCCAACTGGCCTACAACAGATCCACTGGATTATCCGGAAGAGGTCAAAAAGCTTTTTATGAAGTGCGCCAGCGTGGATGTGGAGCATATTCTTTCTACGGATCGTTTTAAATCAGGACAGTTTGCTTCTTATCATGTGTATTCCTATTATCCGGATTATCTGGCCCACTATGACAGCTGGAAGAATGAAATCCCGTTCGCTGAAGAATATCGTTTGGAAGATGGTGATTATAACACCTATGGCATTTATCTGGAATTACTCTGCAGGCATCATAAAATGCCGGTGGTTATATCGGAATTCGGCGTCCCTACCTCCAGAGGAAGGGCACAGCTTGACTTATTTACAGCTCGATCCCAGGGCTATATGTCGGAACAGGAACAAGGGACGGCTATTGTGGAAAGCTATAAAGACATCCGCAGGGCCGGATGTGCCGGCTGTGTTATTTTTTCCTGGCAGGATGAATGGTTTAAAAGGACCTGGAATACCATGGCTAATGTTGATTTATCCAAAACGGCATATTGGAGTGATTTCCAGACAAATGAACAGTTCTTCGGACTTATGGCTTTTGATCCGGGCAAGGAGACAAGCGTATGTTATACGGATGGGGATGTGGATGAATGGAGCGAGAAGGAGCTGATTGCAGATTATGGAAGCTCCCAGCTGTATATGAAATACGACGAGAAATTTATATATTTCAGAATACATCAGGAACATCCGAATCCGAAGGAAATTCTCTATATTCCTGTCGATTTTACCCCGAAAACAGGAAGCTATTATGCGAAAGAAGAAGAACTTAAATTTGACCGTCAGGCAGATTTCCTGATCGTTCTTGATGGTGAAGATAACAGCAAGGTGCTGGTTCAGGAGCGATACGAGGCATTCCGGGTAATTTTTGCAGAAGATTACGGGGAAGAAAATCCCTATTTTAATGTCCCGGATAAAGATTCACCGTTATTTGTCAATATTTATATGGCGATGCAGCTCGGTAAAATTAATGCAGTCCAGGAAGAAGATAAGATGGCTGAAAGATTCGAAACAGGCCGCCTCACCTTTGGAAACGGGAACCCTTACAGTGAAGACTATAATTCCGTATCGGATTTTATTGTAAAAGGCAATGAAATCGAAATCCGCCTTCCCTGGCAGCTTCTTAATTTTTCCAATCCCGCAGAACAGCAGATACACGATGATTACTATGAAAATTACGGCATTGAGAATCTGAAGATTGACAGTATATATGCGGGGCTTGGATCGTCGGAGGATAAAGGGACAAGAATCAGAATGGGAGAAATGCCGCTGGTGGGATGGGGAAAAAATCCCGAGTATCATGAGCGCCTGAAGCAGTCTTACTATGCTGTAAAGGAAATATGGGCAAAAAATGCCGGGTAGTATAAAGGAGGAGCATCATGCATGTGCTGTCATTCCGGCCGGAGGTTATCCTGTATATTTATATGGCAAGCTGCCTATCCGTGCTTGTTTTCAATATCCTTTATATTTTTGCTGACAAATATAAAGGAAGGGCGCTGGAAAAAAGAAGCCTGTCCTTTGTAGGAGAAATATCGGCTCAAATCGAACGGCTGAAGGAGGCCGGGGAGCCTGAGGCCGCACATTACAAAAGGCTGAGGAAGGAACTGAAAAATCCGGAAAAGCTGCGGGCGTTTGAATACTCCGTGCTTACTGTAAAGCAACAGGCGCCGGAGGAATACACCGCGGAATAGTAAGCTGCTGGCCGATGGCCTTTTGAGCTTCCGGGGAGACAGGAAGGAGCTTGCAAAGCTGCTTTTCGCCCACAGGGAAGAGTTTGGTACCACACTTTTTCTGCCGGTCATGCAGTTTATCCGTTTTTTTACAGGGGACTTTCAGCAGCAGTTTTTTACGCTGCTGTCAGGAAAAAATGAAGATAAGGAGATACAGCTGGAAGCTATCCGTTATTTCCGCAGATATCCCTATGAGCCAGTCAGGGAAATTCTTCAGAACTACGTCCGTTATCAGGAATATATAGACTGGGAGTATGCGGCGATGGCCGCCTCCGCCCTTGCGTCTTATCCGGGGGAGGATACTGTTTTCTGCCTGAAGGAAGGCCTGAAGGCGGCTAACTGGTATGTTCGCCTTAACTGCGCGGAGGCCCTGATTTACGGTCTGGGAATATCAAGGCTCCGGCTTTTCGATGTGGAAAACGGAAGAGACCGGTATGCCAGGAAAATTATCAGATACGTTCTGGAGAAGGAACAAATCAGACAGCAGGAAATGAAAGAGGGACAGGTAAATGTTTGATGCGATAAAGTTATTTTACAGCTGTGTTGGCGTCATTTTTGTTATATATCTGCTGGGCTATTCCACATTTCTGATGCTGTCTGTCATATATGGCTCACTGGATTTGTATAAAGAAAACAAAAAGAAAAAATATCATAATGAAATATCACATGATTATTATGTGCCGGTGACTATTATCGTTCCTGCTTATAATGAGGAAATCACTGTGGCGGATACGGTTAAATCCCTGCTGATGATGGATTACAGGCTGTATGAAATCGTTGTGGTGGATGACGGATCCAGTGATAATACAACGCAGGTGCTCCTTGATACGTTTTCGCTCAGAAAGGTAAATCGCCCGATTAACCGCCAGATTCCCTGTAAAAGGGTAATCAACGTTTATGAAACGGTAGTGAATGGTATTACTGTTACCCTTGTGCAGAAGGAAAACGGCGGAAAGGCTGATGCTTTGAACATGGGCATTAATGCCTCCAGGTATCCATACTTTATCTGTATGGATGCTGACAGTGTTCTGCAGAAGGACTCGCTGAAGGAAATTGTAAAACCGGTACTACAGGATGATACCATAGTAGCCGTTGGAGGACTGGTACGTATTTCTAATTGTGCGGTTCTTAATGAAGGAGAACTGGTGGACTACCATATGCCCTGGAATCCGATTGTGGGGATGCAGATTCTGGAATATGACCGTTCATTTATGGCATCCCGTATTTTCCTGGATAAATTTAACGGCAACCTGATTATTTCAGGGGCGTTCGGTTTATTCAGGAAGGATATGGCAGCCGCTGTGAAGGGATATGATACCGATACCATGGGAGAAGATATGGAACTGGTGGTAAAGCTCCATTCCTTTTGCCGGATAAATAAAATCTCCTACAGTATCCGTTATGTTCCGGACGCCATCTGCTGGAGCCAGTGTCCGTCCAGCATTAAGGATTTGAAGAAGCAGCGCCGCAGATGGTATCTGGGGCTGTTCCAGTGCCTGAGCAAGCATCGCAGGATGTTTCTTGCCCCTGAGTTCGGCGTGGTGGGCTATGTGTCCTATTTATACTATCTTCTTTATGAACTGCTGTCGCCGTTTATTGAGCTTTTTGGTCTGCTCACTATTATACTTGCATATGCGGTTAATCTGATAAACGTCCCTTTTATGGTGCTGTTTTTCATGATTTATGCGCTTTACGGAGCGGTACTTACAATTACTGCTTTTTTTGCAAGGATTTATACGCAGAACATCAAGTTGTCCTTTCTGGATGTGGTTAAATCAATTTATCTGTGTATTTCGGAAAGCGTATTTTTCCGTTTTATACAGGCGTTCACCAGAATGACGGCATTTATCGGCTATCGGAAAAAGAAAAATGTGTGGGGACAGATTCAGCGTCAGAAAATTCAACTGAAGCAATCGGAAGAACAGAAGGTGGAAGGCAAAAATGCGTGAATATAAAGGGAAAAGAAGGAAAATTATGGGATGGCCTGCTGCAGCGGCCATATTTACCGCTCTATGGTTCCTGGTGCCTCTCAGAGCTGTTTTTGGCGCTGAGGATGTGATATATATGGCAGGGATTCCGGATTCCTGGCCTCTTGAATATTATGACAGCCAGAGCAAAAACTACCAGGGAGTATTGCCGGATATTTTGGAAGAAGCGGCGGGACAATCCGGACTCGGCATCCATTATGTGGATCCGTCGGAAACAGACAAACGCCTGGAGCTGGCAGGAAATATACAGGTGGATGCTGTATGGACACTGGACCTGTCCGAAAAAGAACTGGAAGAGGCGGGACTAAGGAAGAGTAATGTCAGTTTTGTATTTCAGGAAGGGGAAGATAAGGTAAATATTTGTCTTGCTTATACGGAAAGCATGCAGGAAGAAGACCTGAAAAAACTGGAAGCCGGGCTGGATGGCATAGATGATGCACGATTGGAAAACCTGCTGCTGCAGTATGCAAGATCTGTTTACCAGGAGAACAGGAAGCCTGCTGTTTACATGTGGATTTCAATTATTATCCTTTTGCTGGCTGTCCTTGCGCTTTTTCTTTACCTCATAAGAAAACGGAGGGAGGTAATACGGCTTGCTTATCGGGATGAGCTGACGGGCGGGGATAATTTTACGGCCTGGAAACAGAAATTTTCAGAACGGATAAACGACGGCAACAGGGAACATTATGCGGTGCTTTTCCTGGATGCCGGTCTTGAAACGATCAGCCATATATACGGGTATCCGGAATCTGAAAAGGTGCTGCAGATAATACGTGATTTCTGTGAACCGATGCTGGATGAAAAACAGGAAGCAATGTCACGGTTCAATGAATTCTATTATGTGTTTTTCCTGCAGTATACCAGTGTGGACAGTATAAAAGAAAGAATCGGAAAGATCCATGAAGGGATCGCGGAAGCGGTTAAGAAGCAGCAGAAGAGATACTTCCTGGAACCGCATACCGGTATTTACCGCATGGCAGGACTTGAAACGGAGCCTTTGAAAACAATTCAGAGAGCGGAAATTGCAGCGGAGTTTGCGCGGAACCATTTTATGGAATGCGCGGTATACGATGAAATGGTAGAACGGGAGACCGTAACGGGATATGCCATGGAACATGAGGCAATACATGGCCTTATGCATCAGGAATTCATTATGTATCTCCAGCCGATTGTTGAGATAGGCAGCGGGAAAATTATGGGAGCCGAAGCGCTTGTACGCTGGCAGAATCCGGGACGGGGACTTATGCAGCCGGGAGATTTCCTGGATGTAATTAAACGTAAGCAGCTTACAGGGAAAATGAACATGGATATTTTCCGTCAGGGCTGCCGTTTCCTGAGAGAGGAGGCGGATAAGGGGAAAAAGCTGGATTTGCTGTTTAATTTTACGGTTGAGAACGTAGGAGATGAACAGTTCGCGGAGGAACTTAATACGGTTGCGGAGCAATATGGAATAGATCGGGACAGAATTGTAATACAGCTGAACCAGATGGTCGAAATGAGCCGTTCTGACAGCTTTATGGACACAATCCGCAAACTGCGCGGATATGGTTTTCATATCTGTCTGGCCGGGCTGGAACTGGATCGTGTTTTTTTTGATTTCCTTGACTGCGGCGTGGACAGCATTAAGCTAAGGCACGACCTTATCCGTCACGTTGATAAGCCGGAAGGGAAAACGGTCATCCAAAGCATCATGAATTTCTGCGGTCAGCTGCATCTGAAGGTGGTTTGCATGGGAGTAGAAAACGAAGAGCAGGCGGAGTATTTAAAGAGCATTGGCTGTGATTATGCCACCGGCTTCTATTATTATTATCCGGTGAGCCAGGATTCCTTTGATGAGCTGGAAGCAAAACAGAATTAAAAATTTGTGGTTGTATTGCATCAGGGCCTGTCATTGACAGGCCCTGACCAGTATGTTTTCTAATCCGGGCATTCCCATTCACGATACCCTGTCACTCAAGCACAACCTCTTTTTTATAAACCGCCCGTTCCTCCAGCAGTTCCCTGAAATTATCTTCATACTTCAGCCCTTTCAGTTCATCCATATATTCCAGATAGTCGCACAGATAAACGGTAATTCTGGAAATATCGTGATCCGCCACGGGCAGGAAGGCGGCGTCGGAACCTGCGGAGTCGATATATTTTCCCTGGGCGTCAAGAACAACAGGGAAATAGTCCGCCTTGTCATGGTTCAGATAGACTTCATTGATATGGATTTCAAATGGCGTAACCGTGACGGATTCCAGCCCGATACCGGCTTCATTCACATCATTTACGGATATGGTGCGGTTATTGGCGGTATTGACCTTAATGGGCAGTGTAAAGGTCCAGGGGCCTTCGAACCAGTAATGCTGCATGGTATTGGGATGCTTGTTCAGTCCGTATTTTTCAAAAATGCGGTCATGAAGCGCCTGGAACTCCTCATCAGACAGTGCCTCCAACTCCTCCTTACTCATACCCCAGTCGATTTCCGGCGGGTTGGCAAGCATACCTTCAATTCTTTTCAAATCGATATTCAGTGTGAATTCATCAGGCAGCGTGAGCATTTTTCCATATTTGTCCAGAACCTCCTGGTTCACCACGAATTCCTCGCCTTTTGCTTCCGCCTCGCTGGTCATTCTGTCGATTTCCGATACGTCGAAAAGAACATCCTTTAAATCCAGCCGCCAGACACCCGCATACGTCCTGGCATCCAGAAAGCTGCCTTCAATATTGCCGCTTCCTGCCATAACAGGAGTATCCCGGAAGCTGAAATCAGTATCCATATCAAGAAAGAGGGACTGCTTCCCGAACTGGTTTGTCATAATTTTGTCCTGAAAATCTTCATTTCCCTCTATAATAAGGGAAATATTCAAAGCTTCCTGATTGCAGTAAACCTCGGAAAGGGTTACGGTCACGCCGTTTACTGTCTGGGAGTAGGAAGATGTTCCCCGATTGCCGGTAACAGAAGAGTCCCCTCCGGTTTCCGGATCTGTCTGCACGTTGCCGTCCAGAGGTTCGGCATAGCCGGTATAATCCCCGGAAAAGCTGATTTTGTCCTGCAAAAGAGAGAACAGATGGCCTATAATGGGTATTTTGGCAGCCATAACCGGATTGGCGGCACAGATGCCAAAGGCTGCAATTAACACTGCGGCGGCAGCGGTCAGTCCCCTTGCCCAGACCGGGAAGCGTTTTCTTTTTTTATGGCGGCTGTTTTTTCCTCTGCCCTGGCTGGCAGCAGGCTGTTTTCCTTTTTCGTTTTCGGCCAGAATACGGCTGAAGGCGTCATCGGCTTTCTGCAATACTATATCGGGAAGCACAATATCCTGCTGTAAACCGGAAATGATTTTTTCACTTTGTTTCATTCGGCATTCCTCCGTTTTTCGGGATAATAGGCCAGCTCCATCTGCTTGCGTGCGGATGCAAGCCGCCGTTTTATGGCGCTTTCACTTTCATGGAGTATTTCGCCGATTTCCCTGATTTTAAAACCTTCCACATAGTACAGAATAATGATGACACGGTATTTCTCATCCACACACCCAAGCATTTCTTTCCATTCGGTGTTTTCGTAGCCGTCGCATTCGCAGCCGGCCTGCATGTCCATGATACTGTCATCCAGCACAAGCTTTCGTTTTTTTCGGAGTATGAGGTTGCAGTTATTGATTAATATCCTCGTGAGCCAGGTTTTGAAAAATTCTTCCTGCTTCAGGGTATGTATCTTTTCCCAGCAGGCCAGGATTGTGTCCTGGATGGCATCTGCGGCATCTTCATCGTTGGATAAAATGGCTCGGGCAACCTTATACATGTCCTTCATGTTTTCCTGCATCAGCTCCACAAAGGCATCGGCATCCTTATGCTGTGCTTTTTTAATCAGTGTTTTCATAAGTTTTCTCCTTGTAATAACGTCCGGACTTTCTGGTCATTACAATGATTAGATGGCAGGAGGGGGATTTTGGTCCGCTTAAATAAAAAAAATTTATGATCAGCCTGCAGCCTTGTGACGGCAAAAAAAGGAACCGCCCTTTCTTCACAGGCAGTTCCCTTTTTGTCCGGTTTTTCCCTATCCTATTCTTCTTCGCATGCAGCATTTTCATCCTTACGAAGTATGATACGGAGAAATTTTGTCATAAGCGGTATGTAGGTCACTGTGAAAACAGCGCCTGCGATCAATAAAGGCACTTTCTTTTTTCCTTTGGGAATGCAAAGGCCTATCATGACGCCTGTGGCACACAGGCAGAATTTAACCAGAGCCAGATCCTTCCAGTCAGATTCCTTTACATATTCATTGGCATAGCTGAACAGACATTTCATGGAAATTCCTCCTTTTAATTAAGAAAATGCGGCAGGCAGAGCACAGGCGGAAGCGTTTCCGCCCGTATTTGCGGCCTTCAGTGCGTTTGTTAAAAATTTACCTTTTTTCTTATTATACCACAGAATAGTGTCGTGATGTTTTTTGTTTTAACAAAATTTTTGTACTTGTCACTTGACACTTTTGGACAAGAGAAGTAGGATGGATAAGGACTGATTTAAACTTCAAAAGATGAGCAATACGTCCGGCACACGTACTACCCACCTGGAAGCCTGAATAATAGTCCAATAAGGCGAAAGCGGGGGATATTCCATATGGGAATGATAGGTTTTTTAATTCTGTTTCCATTCTTTGCTGCGCTCGTTATGTCATGCATGAGAAAGAGCGGACTGGTCAGAAGATGCGTCCAGTTTACTCTCTGCGGGATTTTAGTAGCGGCAGTCATTTTATTTGCGGTAACCAGCCTGGTTTCAGGGGAGACCGTCTCCTACCTGCCTCACACACACGGTATCGATATGCTGATGCTGGTAGTGGAATGGGCGCTGGTAGTTCTTGTATTTTATTACAGCTTTAAATTCAGAAAGTATTATTGTGCTTTGCTGTCCATTGCGCAGACGGGGCTGATGACCTGGCTGGAGCTTACCGGCCGGACGGAGATACCCGGCGATCATATTTTTGCGGACAAGCTGACCATTGCCATGAGTCTGATCATCGGTATAGTAGGCTGTCTGATCTGTGTGTACGCAATTGGATATATGAAGGATTACAACAGACACCATCTGGATTACAAGGACAGAAGATACTTTTTCTTCGGTATGCTGTTTCTGTTCCTGGGAGCCATGATGGGGCTGATTTTCTCCAGCAATCTGATCTGGATTTATTTCTTCTGGGAAATCACCAGTATCTGTTCCTTCCTGCTGATTGGCTACAATCAGACGGATGAGGCCATGGAGAATTCCTTTAAGGCCCTGTGGATGAACCTGCTGGGCGGCCTGGGCTTTGCGGTGGCAATTGCCTATGCGGCGATTTCCCTCCAGGTTATCAATATCCAGGATCTGGTGGCCCTTGCGGTAAGCTCGGATGCGAAAGCGGGCCTGGCTTTGATCCCGGTGGTATTTCTTGCCTTTGCAGGACTTACCAAGAGCGCGCAGCTCCCTTTTTCCGGATGGCTTCTGGGAGCCATGGTGGCGCCTACGCCTACCAGCGCGCTGCTGCATTCCGCAACCATGGTAAAGGCGGGCGTATACCTGTTAATCCGTCTGGCGCCTGCCATGGAAGGCAATCTGGCGGGCCTGATGGTTACCACCATCGGCGGCTTTACCTTCCTTGTAACCTCCATGCTGGCCATTTCCCAGGACGATGGGAAAAAGGTTTTGGCATATTCCACAATTTCCAATCTGGGGCTGATTACAGCCTGTGCCGGTGTGGGTATGCATGAAGCGGTGTGGGCTGCGATCCTTCTGATGATGTTCCATGCGGTGTCCAAGTCCCTGATGTTCCTTTCCGTGGGCGCGGTGGAGAACTGTACGGGAAGCAGGAATATTGAAGATATGCACGGGCTGATTGTGAAGCTGCCCGGGCTGGCCTATGTTATGATTATCGGTATTGCAGGTATGTTCCTTGCGCCCTTCGGCATGCTGATTTCCAAATGGGCCGCATTAAAGGCTTATGTGGATTCAGGAAGCATCCTGCTGGTTATTTTCCTGGTATTCGGCAGCGCCACCACACTTTTTTACTGGACAAAGTGGCTGGGCACCCTGGTAGCGGTGCATCATCATTCGGAACGCCTGAATAACGTGACCAAGAAAAGCGAATGGACCTCTTTGATTTCCCTGAGCGTACTCATGGTTACACTGTGCCTGACCTTCCCTCTGGTGTCCACCTATCTGATTGAGCCTTTCCTGATGGAAATGTATCATCAGTACGTGCCCAACCTTATCGGAACCGGCAACCTGTACATCATGATCATGATGCTGTGTACCATCCTCGTTCTTCCGATAGCGGTGCGGATTCTCACACTTGGAAAGAAAAACAAGATCGTCATGTCCTACATGGGCGGAGCCAATGCGGGAGACGACAGGAACTTCACGGATTCCTTCGGTGAAGAAAAGCATATGTATCTGGCAAACTGGTATATGCCGGATTATTTTGCGGAAAACAAGCTTCTTCTGCCTTCCCTGGTACTGGCCAGCGGGGCTTTGATTATTCTGATGATTATGACGATAGGAGGTGCGCTGTAATGTCAAAATATTTCTGGTTTGCCATTCTGTATATCGTATGCGCGCCTTTTATCGGCGGCCTCCTGGAAGGCATTGACCGTAAGGTCGCTGCCAGGATGCAGGGCAGGAAAGGGCCTTCCGTGCTGCAGCCCTTTTATGACATCAACAAGCTCTTTGCAAAGCAGTCCGTTGTGGTAAACAGCGTGCAGGATTTCCTTGTCTGCGGATTCCTGGTTTTTGTTGTGTTCACAGGGGCATTGTTCTTCTGGGGCGGAGACATTCTGCTGGTGTTCTTCGCACTGACGCTGGCGGGTATTTTCTTTATTATGTCGGCCTGCTCGGCCAATGCGCCGTACAGCTCCATGGGGGCGCAAAGAGAGCTGATGCAGATGATGGCTTACGAGCCGATGGTGCTTCTGACGGCCATTGGATTTTATATTGCGACGGGAAGCTTTTCCGTAAAGGAGATTGCGCAGAGCAATATTTCCGCGATCTGCCTTCTGCCCGGATTTTTTATCGGCTTCCTTTATATCCTGACCATTAAGTTCAGGAAATCACCCTATGACATCAGTACCTCCCACCATGCCCATCAGGAAATGGTCAGAGGCCTGACTACGGAGCTTTCCGGCAATATCCTGGCGCTGGTAACTCTTTCCCACTGGTATGAAAATGTGTTCCTGCTGGGAGTCATCGGACTTTTCATCGTTAACTCCAGCTGGTTGAGCATTCCTGCAGCCATTCTGGTATGTCTGGCCTCATTCCTTCTGGAAACGCTGATCGATAACGTGTTCCCCAGAGTGAGATGGCAGACCATGCTGAAATGGACCTGGATCGTGACGCTGGCGGCCGGCGGGATTAACCTGATGATAGTCATGCTGATGAAGTAATCGCAGCAGGAAAGGAAGGATGTAACATGAAAGTATCAAAATCACCCTGGCTGCTGCATTATGACGGCTCCAGCTGCAATGGATGTGATATAGAAGTATTGGCCTGCCTGACTCCGGTATACGATGTGGAGCGGTTCGGGGTCATTAATACGGGAAACCCGAAGCATGCGGATATTTTCCTGATTACCGGCGGAATTAATGAACAGAATAAACCGGTGGTACAGCAGCTTTATTCCCAGATGCCTTCGCCGAAGGTGGTGGTAGCGGTGGGAATCTGCGCATGCAACGGCGGCATTTTTAAAGAATGCTATAATATTATCGGCGGCGTGGATACCATCATTCCGGTGGATATCTATGTGCCGGGCTGTGCGGCAAGACCGGAAGCGATCATTGACGGCGTGGTAAAGGCCGTGGCTCTTCTGGATAAAAAGAGAGAGGAACGCGCCGCGCGGAAGAAAGAAGAGAAAATACAGGCGAAGCAGGAAGGAGGAGCAAAATGATTGACGGCGAAATCATGCAGGTGGAACCGGAAAATCTGGTTACGGAGGTCCTGAAGCTGAAGCACAGGGATTACCGGATCGTCCAGATTTGCGCGGCGAAAGCGGGAGATAAAATGGAAGTGACCTACTCCTTCGGTAAAGAATATAAAATGGTGGGGCTGCGGCTCGTTATTTCACCGGATACGGAAATCGTAAGCATCAGTGATATTTATGAGCCGGCATTCCTTTATGAGAATGAAATCCATGATCTTTTTGGAATCCCCATTAAGATGATCACCCTGGATTATCATGGAAACCTGTACCGTATCAAGCAAGAGGCACCCTTCAGAGGGTAATGACAAGGAGAATAGATTATGTCCACACGCAGTACGATTCCTTTTGGACCGCAGCATCCGGTTCTGCCGGAGCCGATTCATCTGGATTTGGTTTTAGAGGATGAAAAGGTAGTGGAAGCAGTCCCTTCCATTGGTTTTGTCCACAGAGGGCTGGAGAAGCTCGTTGAGAAAAAAGAATTTACGGAATATGTGTACGTGGCGGAGCGTATCTGCGGTATCTGCAGTTTTATGCATGGTATGGGCTACTGCGAAGCCGTTGAGCACATCATGAACATAGAAATACCGCCCAGGGCGCAGTATCTGCGCACCATTTGGTGTGAAATGTCAAGAATCCACAGCCACCTGCTCTGGCTGGGGCTTCTGGCGGATGCCTTCGGGTTCGAAAGCCTGTTCATGCAGTCCTGGAAAATCCGGGAAAAGGTACTTGATATGTTTGAAGCTTCCACCGGCGGCCGGGTTATTTTTTCTGTAAACAAGATCGGCGGACAGCGCAAGGATATGGATGCTTCCATGCTGCGCAGTTTTATTGCTGATTTTAATGATATTGAAAAGGAACTGAAGGTGGTGGCCAGGACCTTCCTGGAAGATACCGCTGTTAACAGCCGTCTGCGCGATGTGGGCTTCCTGACAAAGCAGCAGGCTCATGATCTTGGAGCGGTCGGCCCGTTTATGCGTGCCAGCGGAATCGCCCTGGATAACAGGAAGCTGGGCTATGCAGCCTATTCAGATCTGAATTTTGAACCCGTGACCAGTGATATAGGCGACTGCTATGCAAGATGTGACGTGCGTATCCGGGAAATCTTCCAGTCCATCGATCTCATCAGGCAGGCAATTTCCAGGATCCCCGGCGGTGAAGTGGCAGTACCCTTCAAGGGCTTCCCGGAAGGGGAGTACTTCATGAGGGAAGAGCAGCCCAGAGGCGAAGCCATCTACTATGTAAAGGCAAACGGCACGAAATTTATTGACCGTTTCAGGGTCCGCACCCCTACCTTTGCCAATCTGCCCGCTTTGCTGGAAACTTTAAAGGGCTGCCAGCTGGCGGATGTGCCGATTCTGATTCTGACAATCGATCCCTGCATCAGCTGTACGGAGCGTTGACGTTACAGGGCGGCTGAAGCTGCATTCAGTGCGGCTGGCCAAACTGCAGCGCATTGGCAGGAAAGAAAAAAGTCGTCACAGTTAAGATGTACGGACTGTGACGGAAAATGCGGTATGAACTCCGCAGGAATCGAGGTTAATATGAAAAACATGAACACCATGAAATTCACGGGTACGGTTCTCAAGAACCTGTTCAGCAAGCCCGCCACAAGGCCTTATCCTGAGCAGCCGAGAGAATATCCTGACAGGACAAGGGGCCACGTGGAAATCGATATAGACACCTGTGTGCTCTGCGGCCTGTGCTCCAGAAAATGCCCCACCGGAGCCATTACAGTGGATCGGGCCGGCAAAACCTGGGAAATCCAGCGGTTTGGCTGTATCCAGTGCGGCTGCTGTGTAGAGGTGTGCCCGAAGAAATGCCTTTCCATGAAGCAAACCTATACACAGCCCGGGGACGTGAAGAAAACGGAAAGCTTCCTGAAAACAAATATGCCCGATCCGGTGGTAAAGCCTGTGGTTAAGCCGGCTGCCCCGGCGGCGGCTGCATCTGCGTCAAAGCCTGCGGCACAGGCAAATGCCGCCCCGGTAAATACGGCGCAGGCAAATGCGGCCCCGGCAGCAAACGCTTCCGAAGCACAGGGTAAAGCATGAGATACGAAATCACCATTACGGGAGTGGTCCAGGGCGTGGGCTTCAGACCCTTTGTTGCCGCCCTGGCGGAAGAACTTCATATCAGCGGCAGCGTCTGCAACAGCGGCGGCGTAGTGAAGATAGATGCATTTGGAAACGAGGAGGCGATGGATAAATTTATCTGTCGCCTTCGTTCGTCTGCCCCTCCGGCGGCCCAGGTAAAAGAGGTGCGTGCCAAGAAGCTGGCGCAAAAGAGTCCGGAAGATGAGAACTGCCCGGCAGACTTTTATATCGTGCCTAGCGAAGGGAAAAATGAAACGGACATTCCGCTGCTCCCGCCGGATCTTCCTGTCTGTGAGGATTGCCTTGCCGAGATGCACAATCCATCGGACGCAAGATTTCACTATCCCTTCATCAGCTGTGTGAACTGCGGTCCTCGCTACAGTATTATTGAAGAAATTCCTTACGACAGGGAACATATTACCATGCGTGAATTTCCCATGTGCCCTGCGTGCCAGCGGGAATATACACGGCAGGCGGACAGACGCAGGCATGCTCAGACCATTTCCTGCAGGAACTGCGGGCCTCAGCTTTTATGGACGGATAACGGCAGCACCGTGCTCAGCCGGGACGAAGCGCTGGAGGCGGCCATAAGGCAGCTGAAAAACGGCGGAGTCCTGGCGTTAAAGGGAGTGGGAGGGTACCAGCTCTCCTGCCAGCCGGCATCTGAAGACGCTGTCAGGAGGCTGCGCATACTGAAGCACAGGGAGAAAAAACCCTTTGCGGTCATGTTCCCATCCCTTGACAGCATCCGGGAATACTGTATCCTGTCCTCGGAGGAGGAAAAGCTTCTGTGTTCCGCTGCAAGGCCGATTGTCCTTCTTTCCTGGAAAGAAGGCGGTAAGGCTTTTTCAGATGCAGTAGGCGGTGAAAGCCGTTATCTGGGCGCCTTCCTTCCCTGTACAGGGCTTCATCAGATGCTCACGGAGGAGGCAGGGCCGCTTATTATGACCAGCTGCAATGTAACGGAGGAACCGATTCTTACAACCGAGGAAGAAATACAGCAGCTGTGGGAGCAGCAGCCCTCCTGCCTGGATGGCATAGCCTGGAATACCAGAAAAATCGTAACGCCGCTGGATGATTCCCTGATGCGTGTTACCGGAGGGCGGCCCCAGATGCTTCGCCGCAGCAGAGGCTTCGTACCCTCCCCCATTCTGCTTCCCGGGGAATGCACAGGCACGGTGCTGGCCATGGGCGGGGATTTGAAATCGGCCTTTTGCCTTGCTTCAGGGAACCGGGCCTATATGAGCCAATATTTTGGCGATATGGAAAATTATAAGGTATTCCAGACCTATATGGCCGCCAAAGAGCGGATGGAGCGGCTTTTCGGACTGCATCCCAAAACGGTGGCATGCGATATGCATCCGGGATATCTTACCTTTGCACAGGCTGAAAAAATAGCGTCTTTGTACAACCTGGAGCTGCTTTTGTTTCAGCATCATCATGCCCATGCGGCGTCAGTCATGGCGGAACACGGGCTGAACAGCTGCATCGCCGTTATCTTTGACGGAACCGGTTATGGGACGGACGGCAGTATCTGGGGCGGGGAGTTCCTCATATGCACAGATTCCTCCTTTGTCAGGGCGGGGCATTTGGATGAAACAGAGCTTTGCGGCGGGGATGCCTCGGCAAAGGATGCTGCCCTGACGGCAGTGTGCCATCTTCTCCATGCTGGGCTTGCTCCACGGGATGAAGCTTGTGTAAAGCTCCTGCCTGATTGTAATTCAGCCACCGTGGGCGCCGCTGTCGCCTCCCATATCAATACGGAAAAAAGCACCAGTATGGGCCGTCTCTTTGATGCGGTAAGTGCGCTTTTGGGAATCCGGGAGTATAATACCTATGAAGGCGAATGCGCAATAGCCCTGGAAAACGCCGCGGCCGGGGCCATGGAAAAAGGACTTGCGCCTGTCCGGCTGCCTTTTCCCATAAGGGAAACACCGGAGGGACTGACTGCGGATCGCCGTGAGCTTATCCGTACCCTGTGCAGGGAGCTTGTTCCCTTCGGAAGGGATAAAAACCGGGGAAAAGACGGGGAGAAAAATGCCCCCGGCCCGGAAATACAGGCACTGGCGCTGGGCTTCCATGAAGCGGTGGCCGGGATGGTGCTTGAGATGTGCCATCTGCTGAGAGAACGGTTTCATGAAAACAAGGTGGCGCTTGGCGGCGGTGTTTTTGCCAATGTGATTTTACAGGAACGGTGCCGGCAGCTTCTGGAGAAGGATGGATTTACGGTATATGTAAACGAACAGGTGCCGGGAAATGACGGCGGCATCGCGCTGGGACAGGCCTGGCTGGCGTCCCTTACGATGAAACAGTAAGTAAAAATATGCAGCGGGCCGACAGTTTTATATTTTAAAGCTGCCGGACTTCTGCCGACAGTAGGAAGAAGGAGCGGAACAGATATGTGTGTAGCGTTGCCCGGCAGGGTGGTATCAGTGGAAGGAACAACAGCAGCAGTGGATTTTCAGGGGAATACGGTTCGGGCGGAGGCAGGGCTTGTCCGGGTGAAGCCGGGAGATCAGGTACTCGTACATGCGGGCTGTATTTTACAGGTCCTGTCGGAAACGGAGGGCAGGCAGCTGCGGGAGCTTTTTGAAGAATTGGAGGAAATAGCGGGTGAAGGAAATTCTTGAATATCTGCAGAGCTATCAGGGAAGGCCGTTGAAGCTGATGGAGGTCTGCGGCACCCATACGGCTGAAATCAACAAAAACGGTATCCCCGGCCTTCTGCCGCCTTCCATCCAGCTGGTATCAGGGCCGGGATGCCCGGTCTGCGTCACGGTAACGGAATATATTGACAGGCTGATCGATTTGGGAAAGGAACCGCAGAATATCATCGTCACCTTCGGGGACATGCTGCGTGTGCCGGGAAGCAGGTGCAGCCTGAGCGAGGCAAAGGCCGGGGGCTGCCGGGTGAAAATGGTTTATTCGCCCATGGATATCTTACGGCTGGCGGAGGAAGACAGGGAGCATATTTATATTTTTGCGGCAGTGGGCTTTGAAACAACAGCCCCTGTTTATGCCATGCTGCTGAAAAAGGCGTTGGAAAAAGAAATCAAAAATATCCGCCTTCTCACCTCGCTGAAGGTGATGCCGCCGGTCATATCCTGGATGTGTGCAGGCAGCGCAGACTGCGGAATAGACGGCTTCCTCGCGCCCGGGCATGTTTGTGTGATCACGGGCAGCAAGGCCTTTGAGGGGCTGGCGGCACAATTCGGAATCCCTTTCGTGGTGGCAGGCTTTGAAGGAGAACAGATCCTTACTGCCATTGCAGCGCTGGTTAAGCTTCAGGGGAAGGGCCGGGTGGCAAATTTTTATCCTTCGGCCGTGACAAGAGAAGGAAACCTTCAGGCCCGCGCGGCGGTGGCCGAATATTTTGAACCTGCGGATGCCGCGTGGAGAGGAATGGGGATCATTCCCGGTTCCGGCATGGTGCTGCGGAAAGAATACGAAGCCTTCGACGCCGGCAGCCGGGAGCTGACCGAGGATCGGGAAAAAAATTCCGCATGCTGCTGCGCGCAGGTGCTCACGGGAAAAATAAAGCCTTCCCAGTGTCCTCTGTTTGGAAAGGTATGCACGCCGCAGACACCCCAGGGAGCCTGTATGGTTTCCACGGAGGGCAGCTGCTTTAACAGCTGTTACAATTAATGCAGTATCACGGGAAAGCCTGTGATACGCCGGAGGTAAGAAAATGAAGATAACAATGGCGCATGGAAGCGGGGGCCGGGCAACCTCTCAGTTGATTGCGGATATATTTGCCCGGAATTTCAATAATGAAGTGCTCTCCAGAATGGAAGATTCCGCCGTGGTTCCGGGAAGCGGGAGAATTGCGGTAACGACCGACAGCTTTGTTGTGAACCCCATTTTTTTCCCGGGAGGGGATATCGGCAAGCTTTCCGTATGCGGAACGGTGAACGATCTGCTGATGAGCGGCGCACAGCCCAAATACCTGACCTGCGGATTCATCATTGAAGAGGGAGCACAGAGCGGGGAGCTTGAACGGATTGCGGCCTCCATGGCCCAAACTGCTTCGGAAGCAGGCGTGACGATTGTGGCCGGGGATACCAAGGTCATAGAAGGAAACGGCGGAGTCTATATCAATACGGCCGGGGTGGGTTTTGTGCCGGAGGGTGTAAACATAAGTGCGTCCCTGTGCAGGGAAGGAGATGCGGTCCTTGTTTCCGGCTATCTGGGAGAGCATCATGCAGCGATTCTCAGCGCGCGGATGGGAATTGAAAACCAGATCCTGAGCGACTGTGCCCCTCTGGGCGAAATGGTACAATCCATGCAGGAGGCAGGCGTCCGTATCAAAGCGATGCGTGACGTGACCCGCGGAGGCCTTGCGACCGTCCTGCATGAATTTGCGGTTTCTTCCGACTGCTGCGTGGAGCTTGAAGAAAACCGCCTTCCGGTATCCGCCCCCGTCAAAGGCTTCTGCGGCCTCCTGGGACTGGATCCCCTCTACATGGGAAACGAAGGAAAAATGACCGCAGTAGTAGCCGGCGAAGATGCCCCCCTCGCCCTGGAATGCATGAAAAAAAGCCGCTACGGAGAGAACGCCGCCATCATAGGCCATATTTCCCAAAAAGAAAAAGGAAAAATCCTCCTAACCACCCCCATCGGCGGCACCCGCATCCTATCAGAACTAATAGGAGAGGGGTTGCCGAGGATATGCTAACCCATGAGCCATGCAGAAAAAAACAAGCAGGCAAAGCGTGGGAGTTTACTCACAAAGACCTGCCTGCTTGTTTTTTTCTATAGGGCGAAGCCCTACATTCATAATTTGGCGAAAGAACCCTTTCGTCCCACAAAACCAGCAAACGCCAAATTATGAATGCAATGGCGGGGTAGAGAGAGGCAATCTCGATCCAGAACCAGCCAAACCATAAAAGCTTCC
>NZ_KE992693.1:135392-158138 GCF_000466465.2 Clostridium sp. KLE 1755 | reverse complement strand
CCTCCCCCCCCCCTCCCCGCCTGCCTGTTTTTCTATATCTCCCTCTCAAAAAAAAGAATTCCCCCCATCCCCCTCGACAATCACACAGCTTTTCATTATAATTATAAAAAACCCCAGAAAGGACGGACGAAACAGTGGAAGAAAGAAAAGAAACCATGGAAGACTACGCAAAGGAACTGGAGGCATCCTTCCGTTCCATCAAAGAAGGCGACATCATCACCGGTACCGTAATCGCGGTTAACGAAGAGGGCGCGATTCTGGATCTGCAGTACTATGCCCAGGGCATAATTAAAGCGGAGGATATGAGCAGCGATCCGAACTTTAACATCCTGGAGGATGTTAAAACCGGAGACACCATTGAAGCCACAGTAGTTAAAACGGACGATGGCGAAGGAAACATCCTCCTTTCCAAGAAGGAAGCCGTCCAGGTGCTCGCCTGGGATATCCTGAAGGGCTACATGGACGAAAAGAAAAGCATCCAGGTAAAAATCAGTGAAATCGTAAAAGCAGGCGCAGTAGCTTTTGTAGAAGGAATACGCGGCTTTATCCCCGCTTCCCAGCTGTCCTTAACCTATGTGGAGGATCTGGAGCCATGGCTTGGAAAACAGCTTGAAGTCAGAGTCATCACCGTAGATCAGGAAAAGAATAAGCTGGTTCTTTCCGCCAAAGCCATTGAAAAGGAAAAAGCGGAAGCCGAAATCAACCATAAGATTTCCATGCTGGCGCCCGGGACTATCCTTGAGGGGACGGTGGAGAGCCTGATGCCTTATGGCGCATTTATCAGCCTTCCCGAAGGCCTGAGCGGCCTTGTGCATATTTCACAGATCTCACAAAGAAGAATCAAAAAACCTTCCGAGGTGCTTAACACCGGCGATAAGGTAAAGGTAAAAGTGCTGAACACCAATGACGGCAAAATCAGCCTGAGCATGAAAGCGGTGGAAGAGAACACGGAAGCCGATGAAATGGAAGCGCATCAGGCCGAAGAATACAGCTCCAAAGAAGAGGCAACCACTTCCCTGGGAGACCTGTTCAAAAAGCTGAAGCTGTAAGACGAAAAAGCTTTTACATGCTGTGCTGCATTCTTTGAGGAGGGAAAATGAGGAGGGGCTTTCATACCATGTTCAGGAAAGGGTTGTCTATGGAAATCAGAAAGCATATGATATTCTCAGGCGAAGTACAGGGCGTGGGCTTCCGCTATACGGCATATATGGCGGCCGGTAAGCTGGGCCTGTCCGGATGGGTTGCAAATCTGGAGGACGGCAGGGTGGAAATGGAGGTCCAGGGCCGGGAACGTGACATAGATCTCCTCACCGAAAAGCTGCGAAACGGCCAATGGATAGAGATTACCGGAATCGAAGAAGAAAAGATTCCCCTGAAAAAAGAAAAGCACTTCCGCATCGCCAACTAAGACGTGGAAAAGCCGGTAACCGGCAAGGGCCGGTGCCAGCAAAAGAGGTTATCATTTCCTGAAGACTGCGGAAATGATAACCTCTTTTTGTCCCCGGAGCAATTTTCAAACAGATGTCAGAAGAACTCCTCCGATACAGCGATGGCAGCGGGATATATGGAAACAGCCCCGGAAATATCAATATTCCTTACAGTATCAGGATAGGTCAGGGAGAAAGAAAGATCAACCGGCTCATACAGAGCTTCATTTGTGAGGAAAAATGCGCTTGCCGCGGCATTTCTGCCATTAGCCGCGTTGCCGGTAAAGGAATAAAGTAGCCTTGGCGTGCCATTTATAAAGGGAAGTATCTGAAAATAATTTCCGGGCTCAGGCGTTGCCAGAAAAACATAGGATACGGCATAAACGTATCCGGGTTGCAGCGTAATGGTATCATCCGTAGGAAGGCTTGTAAGCCCTCCTGCGCCCCATACAGGATACAGAGGAAGAAAGCTTCCGCTGGCAGGAGAGGCTGTGACTCCATACTGGGCATAGGCAGTATTCTGCCAGCCGGCAGGCCCGCGTTCTCCCGCAGGCCCACGCTCTCCGGGAATTCCCTGAATTCCCTGCAGCCCCTGTTCTCCCCTGGTTCCCTGGATACCCTGGGGACCTCTTTCTCCGCGGGGGCCGGGAACACCCTGAGGGCCCCGTTCCCCCATAGGGCCTGCAGGCCCCTGCGGGCCGCGTTCCCCTCTGGCGCCGGGAGGCCCTTGCGGCCCGGTTTCCCCCTGTAACCCGGGCGGCCCCTGCGGGCCGGGTGGTCCCTGCTGACAGCAGCAGTCCTGACTGCAGGTGTTGCGGCAGGGACAATTTCTATAATATTCTGAAGAATTCATTTTTCATTCACATCCGGTTATGGTATTCTATTCTATAATATGCACAGATAATATACCTGTTCGCTGAAGCGAAGAAAATAGAGGTAGACGGACAGGAAGCTTTTTATTATAATTGTACTGTCCAGTGAATACTTAAGCTTGATTTTGAGACGCACTGACAGGCAGTTCAGACACTGTGCGGTGCGGACTATTAAAAACAGAAAAAGCTGCCAAAGGGCGGCGGAATGAGAGGTAAACATGGAAGAACAAAAGAACGCGCCGGAAGGCATGGAAGAAAAAGAGGACATACTCCCTGACGCAGAGCCGGAAGCGGAAAACGAAGCCGGCTGTGCAAACGAAGACGTTGCCGAAGCGGAAGACAACGATATTGAAGAGGCATCTGAAGACGCCGATTCTGAAGCTGAGGAGGACGATGACGGCGTCGGCACGATACCGCCCATTCCGAAGATGGCCAGAGGCTTCCATATCAGCGGCCGGCTGATGTTCCAGAATGAATTTACAATCACAAAGGAAATTTATCTGGAATTTGTGAAAGCATTCATGAGCCAGTACAGAAAGCTGTATTATATAATGGGCGGTCTCAGTATTTTCCTTGGACTTTTCAGTATTCTCGGGGGCGCCTTCAGCTCAGGCTTCATTTTTGTGCTGGTAGGTATCGTATGCCTTGTAATGCCCTTCTTCCTGTATCGTTCCTCCAGGGATAAAAAGTTCGCAAAGCAGGTGGAGAATAACGGGGGAAAACCGCTGGAGAGAAAAATAAGCTTTTATTCGGACGGCCTGGAAATCTTCTCCAACAACGGCGCGCATTCTGTATTCCAATACTCTGACATCACCAAGGTTATCAGCTCCAAAAATATTTATGTTGTTGTCGTCCAGAAGAAGCTTTCCCTGCTGGTCCCGAAAAACAGCTTTATTCTGGGCAATGTGGAAGAATGGAAAACCTTCATGTCCACAAAAGGAAAATGGAAGATAAAATAAAGCCGGCGCTCATTGATTCGTACCGCTGCTTTAATAATATAAACTGAGAGGCATACCCTGCTGCGGGTATGCCGCTGTATTATCAGGAAACGATCAGCCATTGACACTGGAAATCCTGCAAGAGCCTGAAAAAATGATGCTTTCGGAGGAAAAATGATTGTAAAAAGAAAGACCGGAACCGGACCGATAAAAAAAATAACCTGCTTTATCTGCATTATTCTTACAGTGATGCTAATTACAGGCTGTGCAAACAGGGGCGGCCCGACGGAAGAGGGCGGCGGATTTCCTTCCTCCTGCGCGCCGGCTGATGCCCGGGAAACCACCGAAGCGTCAGAAAATCAGATGATTCTTTCCTTTATTAATATAGGAAAAGGCGATGCTTTTCTTTTGAAGCTTCCGGAGGATGGCTATTATCTGTGTGATACCGGAAAAGCAGAGGATTACCCCCTGATTTCCAGGCTTCTCAGACAGAAGGGGGTGGATTCGCTGAAAGGGATTTTCCTGTCACATGGGCATAAGGATCATACAGGAAGCCTGGAGGCTGTCCTGGCCGATTTCCCCACCGAATGCATTTATCTGTCGGCAGCGGATTCTGTTACTTATGAATCCATCGATGTACCTGCCCTGGCCGCGAAATACGGTGCCAGGCTGGTTGCCCTTTCCGGCGGGGAGGCACTGCAGCTTGGGGCAGCAAAAGTACAGGTATGGATTCCGGATAAGCTATATAAGAAAAAGGATAATAATAATTCCATGGTTCTGCGGTTCTGTTATGGAAAAACCGCATTTCTCATGACAGGTGATATGGAAAAGAAAGCGGAAGCCAGACTGCTGGAAAGCGGCTGGGAGATATCAGCTGACGTCCTGAAGCTGGGACATCATGGAAAAACGGATTCCACAGGAAAAGAATTCCTGGAAAAGGTAAAACCGCGGTACGGAATTATTACAGGCAGCCGGGAGGAAAGTCCCGAGTCCATGAATGAGGAAATCGCAGGACGCCTGAAGGAATGCGGAGTACAGGCATTTTATTCAGAAGGGGAGCAGCTGGCAACTGATTTTATATCGGACGGAACCTCGGTCTGGACGGAGGAAGTCGAAGCGGCTGAACAGTAATCTTTGGGGTATCATTGCAGTAAGCCGTAAGGGGAATAGAGAAAGGGATTTTTGGGGAAAAGAAATGGAAGATGTAAAGCCCGGGGCAGGAATGCCATCCGGCTGATTCATGAGCGCGCTGCGGCGCGCAGACAGGAGCAAAGATGAAATATACGGAAAACGGAATCCAATATCACCTTCAGATAAAAATGGGGGATGTGGGGCGCTATGTAATCCTGCCGGGAGATCCGAAGCGCTGTGAAAAAATAGCCGCTTATTTTGACTCTCCCAAGCTTGTGGCGGACAGCAGGGAATATGTCACCTATACCGGCTATCTGGACGGAGAAAGGGTGAGCGTAACTTCAACAGGAATCGGCGGTCCGTCCGCGTCCATTGCCATGGAAGAGCTGGTAAAAGCGGGAGCTGATACCTTTGTCAGGGTCGGTACCTGCGGCGGTATGGATATTGATGTGAAAAGCGGCGATCTGGTCATAGCCACGGGAGCGATCCGCAATGAAGGAACCAGCCGGGAATATGCCCCTATTGAATTTCCGGCGGTAGCGGACATCGATGTGGTAAATGCCCTGATTGCGGCGGCAAAAGAGAGCGGCCATGACTGGCACAAAGGGATTGTGCAGTGCAAGGATTCCTTTTACGGACAGCATGAACCGGAAATCATGCCTGTCAGCTATGAGCTGGAAAATAAATGGCAGGCGTGGCTGCGCCTTGGCTGCAAGGCCTCCGAGATGGAGTCCGCGGCACTCTTTGTGGTTGCGGATTATCTGAAAGTCCGCTGCGGCTCCGTATTCCTTGTGGTGGCAAATCAGGAAAGAGAGAAAGCGGGCCTGTATAATCCTGTGGAGCACGACACGGAGGCGGCTATCCGCGCCGGTATCGGCGCACTGCGTAAACTGATTGCGGAAGATAAAAATAAGTAATTGGGGGATTTTCTTTCCCTGCATCGGCGGTCATGTCATTTCTTTGGCGTGGCCGCTTTTCAGTTAGAAGATTGGAATATCTCTTATAGTTTAACTGACCTGCGGGCATTATTTGCGTTAGAAATGCTTAACCAGGCAGAAAACGTAAGTCCGAGGCAGGAAGTGGTTCAGGCAGTCAGGAAAAAGCTGTCGGGTCAGATGGAACAATATTATTATGCGGTACAGAATGGGTATTCTGTTACGGAAGAAGAACTTAAGATGTGTATGGATGAGCAGGATAAAATAATTAAATCGGCATCCAATTTTGCGGAGTTTGAAGCTTACTATGAAGAAAGCGGTACTACTTACAATGAATATCGTCAAAGAATGAAGGAATATAGCAGAATGCAGTTTACTATAAAGAAGTTATATAATGCTGCTTATGAAGAATTCCGACATGGAAATGACAGGATTGGAGAGCGGACCTGTGAAGATTTCAATGAATATTGGACTTATTTCCTTTTGGATGTTGTTTATCCGGCGACGGAAACCTATAACGAAGAGACTTTGATTCCGCTGCTGGATGAAGCGGAGGCATTTTACAATGAGTGTCTGGGCATTGGGACAGAATAAGTAGTCAGGGGGCTGTCGGGAAATGGTGGCCTCAATAAAGGAGGGTGTAACCGATGACGGTCACACCCTCCCTATAAATTTATCTCCATAAAAGAAAAGGGGGCTGTTGGAAAATACCGATTTTGTTTATAAAAACATTTTTCATTTCTGCACGGATATGGTATTCTATAATATGTAAATCATTATGAAATAATGATAATAGCGGGTTCGTAAAATGAAACGGTTATAATATAAAAGCTGGTAGACTGACGAGGCAAAAAGAGGATAAGATGGCAAAATACGAATACCTGATACTGGATGTGGACGATACTCTTTTGAATTTTGAAAAATGCGAGCTGAATGCTTTTCTCAGGACGATGGAAGCTTGTAAAATCGTACCGGACGAAAGGCTCCAAAAGCTTTTTATTGAGATATGCGATGAAGTTTGGTTGAAATATGATCTTGATAATACAAACAATGCAGACATACTAAAAAATTATCATAAATATTACCGCAGCTATGCAGTAGAACGATTTGTCCATCTGGAAGAGAAAATCAAAACGGGAATGCCGCCGGAACAACTGAGCGCACTGTATTTTCAGAAGTATAAAGGAGAGTTCTGGCCGGAAGAGGATGCCATTGCAGTGTGCCGGACACTGTCAAAATACTGCCAGCTGGTACTTGCCACAAACGGTCTGGCAGAGATACAGCGATCTCGTATATCTCCGTTTATGAATTATATTACCCATGTATTTATATCAGAAGAAGTGGGCGCAATCAAACCGTCATCAGCTTTTTATTCCTGTATTCTAAATACATTACACGTGAATAATCCGGCCGTCTGCCTGATGGTGGGGAATTCCATAAGTACAGATATAGTTGGTGCAAATGAGGCAGGAATGGATACCTGCTGGTATAATCGCAGCAGGAAAGCTTATAACCATTCCATAAAGCCTGCATATGAAATCAGTTTTTTACCAGATTTAATACAGCTTATCAAATAAAACAGCTTATAAGGAGAAAATCAGACATGGCGGAAGCAAACAGAAAAGAAGAAGTGAACGCGGGCATAGCTGCGGTGTGGGATTTGATAACCAGCTTGGAAAATTATTCCTGGCGCAGTGATTTGGACAGGATAGAAATCCTGGAGCCTGGAAAGACGTTCCGGGAATATACACGTGACGGCTTTGCTACGACCTTTACGATTACAGTATGTAAGCCCATGAACCGCTATGAGTTCGATATGGAAAACGAAAATATCCAGGGACACTGGATCGGTATTCTGGAACAGACACAGAGAGGCACGATGCTTGATTTTACGGAAAAGGTGACCGCAAAAAAGGTGTGGATGAAGCCCTTTGCGGGAATGTATCTTGCCAGACAGCAGAAAGTATATATGGAGGATTTGAAGAAAGCACTGAATACGGCAGATGCCCCGGCAGACTGATAAAATACCCTCAGAAAACGTTGTTTTTCTTTATCGTTCGGAATGCAGCGGAAATTGCTGATTGTACATAAAATCTTAATAAATGTCTGTTAAGATAGATAAAAAAGGAGGCATTAAAGCTGTGAGCGATATCCAACAAAAAGAAATTTTCCTTAAAAATTACTGGAAGGCTGTACTGGAGCAGGATGAAAAAACACTGCCTGATTTTTTTAGGGAAGACGCCCTTATCAGATGGCATAACACGGATGAAGAATTTACCGTACATGAATTTGTCAGGGCAAACTGCGAATATCCCGGCGAATGGGACGGCAGCATACAGCGCATGGAGTGTGCCGGAGATACGATGATCACAGCGGCCCATGTTCATACAAAGGACGGCACTCTATCCTTTCATGTGGTATCCTTCTTCCGGATGGAAGATAACAGGATTATAAGCGTTGATGAATACTGGGGAGACGACGGCCCCGCCCCCGCATGGAGGCTTGATAAAAAGATCGGCAGGAAAATATCATAAAGAAGAATATATTCAATTTCCCTGAATAGCAGGAGCACCTTTGGTGTGCGGATAGGAGCAAAATGGAAAAAAAGGAAAATGGTTTTACGGATAGATGGTCCTCTGTTTATTTTTTTATCCCGTTGTTTGAAAATCCGGTTATCATGCCGACGGCGGAGGCTGTTTGTGCAAAGCTGACTGAAAAATTCGGAATGGTGACGGAACTGGCTGAAGAACAGAATATGCCGCAGAAGCCATCCGAACTGAAATCCTTTGTGCTGTGGGAGCACCAGGTCTATTACGAAAAGGAAAAAAGAGAATTTCCATCCCAGCTGATTCTTTATGGGGCGGATACCTTTGATACAGCCCAATTTGATGAAGCAGTTCGGGCACAGTTCTGGAGCTGCCCTGAGAAAGAAGCTTTTATTGCAAGATGCCGTTATTCAATTATGGCAAGCAACATGCTGGCGGCAGGGCTGCCTGTTTTGGAGCAGTATGGAATTCTGGCCGATTATGCGGATGCTGTTCTTGAACTGTTCCCGGATTGTATCGGTATCTATTGGCCGCACAGCCAGAACTTGCTGCCGAGAGAGGTTTACGAGCATTCCTCCTGGAATTCCCCGGAGCTTCATTTTCTGGACGGCGGCCTGAATGTACGTTTTTTTAATATTACCGGAACAAATGAGATGTTGTTTGACACACTGGGGCTGACACCCATTGGACTGCCGGATTTGCAGTGCCACTGTAAAAATCTGGAACCAAACCAGGTAGTTGTTTTTATGCGGAACCTGGCGGCATACCTGTTTGAATATGGAGATGTTATTGAAGACGGGAATACGGTGGAGGGTATCCATCACGAAAAATGGGTTTGCAGGAAAGAAGATGCCATTATCAGTCCCATGCGGGTTGTCCTGGATATACATATGGGTGAATTTGCAGGGGGAAACAGATAACCTGCGCTTGTCAGCAGCATTTATAAACAGGAAACGGAATTGGAACATTGAAAATGCTGTAATTATGGATGGTTTGTACAGTATCGAACCGGAAAAAGCAGGAAATAGTGAGAGGCAGGATCGATGAAGAATATTAAAATGATAGTAACGGATTTGGACGGCACCTATCTTCGCACAGATAAAACCATATCCGAATATTCCAGGAAAATAATTACAGAATGCAGGAACAAAGGCCTTTTGTTCATTATTGCAACTGCCAGGCCAATCCGGGCGGTGAAGGATTTTCTTTCCGAATCGGATTATGACGGCGCAATTTTTCACAATGGCGCTGTTGTAAAGCTGGGAGATGAACCCTTTTCCGGGTTCGGGATACCTAATCCGGGAAAAATCATTTCCATTCTCCTGGACGCGCATCCCGGACTCCATGCCTGCGTGGAAATGCAGGACCGGCTGTATGTGAATTTTGATCCCGGAAATATCTGGGAGGGCATAGAATATACACTTACGGATTTTACGGATCTGCCCTATGGGGAAGCGGATAAACTATTGCTGGAGGCGACATCGGTGGAGGACATGAAGCGCTACGAACCGCTTCTTCCACAGGATTTGTATATACAGCTGTCTGAAAATGCAGTAGCAATGATAATGAACAAAAAAGCGCAAAAGATGCGGGCAGTGAAGGAAATTGCAGCGCATTATCAGATCACCCCGGAAGAAATTGTGGCTTTCGGTGATGATTATAATGATATGGAAATGCTGCAGGGATGTGGTATCGGTGTGGCCATGGAAAATGCAATCGATGACGTAAAAAGGCTTGCGGATGAGGTCTGTGCAGACAATGATGCGGACGGAGTCGCCGGCTGGCTGGAACAGCATATCCTGAATGCAGCAAAGGAGGCTTAATGCGAATAGAAATCAGACAATTATTGCAGCGGGGAGCGCATATAAATATTATTGGTGACAGCCTGGCGGCTGGTGCCGGCAGTTCTGGAAGCTGGAAAACGGATAAAGTTATTCTTTGTGACGGAGAAGAAAATTTTATGAGAAGGATTGCTCCAAACAGCTGGTGGGGCAGTTTTGAAACCTATTTGAAGGATAAATTCCCTGGGTGTACACTGGAAAATAACGGCTGTGGCGGCGCATCTTCCGGACAATTGCGCAATGGGATTGAACAGCTTTTCTGCGAAGATAGGGACGATATTATATTCCTTTTTTTCGGGGCAAATGACAGGAAAAGGGAAAACGGCATGCAGGAGCTTCGGGATAATCTTTCATGGATGATTCGTTTTTTCAGGGAGAAAGGAAAAGAGATGGTTGTTTTTACACCGACCCCTTCAACTGTAATGAATGAAGCTTATGTAAACCGTCTGTACCATATGGAGGACGTGGCTAACATAATTATTGATGTAGCTGAAAAAGAAGGTGTTATCCTGGCAGATAATTATAATTATATCATGGAATATCTATTATTTTCCGGAAAGAAAATCGATGAAATTTTATTTGGCTGTGGCTGCAGCAATGACGGCTGTCATCCTGCAGATGCTGCACAACTTCTCATATACCGTAATCTCTTAAAAACACTTGGACTGTCACCCAAAATAGACGGAGCTGTGTGGCGCTAAAAAGATATCTGTGAAAAATCTGTTCAATTAAACCGCTAAGATACAGGATATCAATATAGCAGATGAAAATTATAGAAAAGATAGGATATTATGTCGGAGGATATTTATGAATCAACAGCAAAATGCCGCGCTTGAAAGCATGAAAGAATGGCTTGCCCATCCGGACGAGCTGGGAAAAGAACCTGCCAAAATAGAACTGGCGGGTGAGTTCGACCTGCATGAGCTGCATTATTATATTTTTAAGTATAAGAAAAGTATTCTGGGCAAATGGCTTCTGGGAGTATGCGGCGGCTATGAACCGGGTGAAACAGAGCACTGTGGTCACGTTTTCAGTGAAATGGAGCCTTATGAAGAAACGACTGCGAAAGAAAAAGCCATAGCAATGGTTGAAATGATACGCAGCTACTGGATGGAACAGGCACAGAAATACGAAGCCGGGAAAATGGCAAAGGATCATGACAGTGCAGAAGATAAGGAAGGAAATGACAGCCAGGCAGGCTCCTTTCTGGGATTTGTGCTGCTTTCAAAGCCGGAATGGAACCTTTCACAACTGAAAACAGATCTGAAAACTGACTGGGATATTGACTGGAATGCGGATGAGAATGAGGCTGAAGACGGAGAAGAAAACGCAGATAATACCTCTTTTGTCATATGCGTCGATGATATGATGGCCGCAGTCAGCCTGATTGAAGCTCCGGTGCCAGAGGAAGAAGCAGTGGCAAATGCTGCAAATAATTATATGTGGCCGGGAGCTGTGGCAGCTGCAAAGGCTCATACGGCGCAGATATTGGTAGCTGTATTGGGAAATCAGGCGCCGGTTCTGGAGAGGGGGAAGCTTCTTGTAAAATTTATTGCTGCCTGCTGTAAACAGGAAACCGTTCTGGGTGTATATACCAGCGGTACCGTTTTTCAGCCCCGGTTTTACCTGGATGCGGCGCAGATGCTGACAGACGGCGGCCTTCCGGTACTCAACTGGATTTATTTCGGCCTATATCAGGAGGGAAAGACCTGGAACGCCTATACCTATGGAATGCGGATATTCGGCAAGGAAGAGATGGAGGTGCTGCAAGCGGACGCAAAGCCGGAAGAACTTCGCAATTTCCTGCTCGACATCGTTTATTATGTACTTGACGGAAATGTAACACTTCATGCGGGTGAAACCCTCGGATTTTCAGAAAACCAGAAGCTGCCCATAACCTGCAGTAAAAGTGAAGTACTGGAAGGAAGTACATTAAAAATTGGTTTTACGGCCAACAAATAAAAACGGAAAGGACAAACCAATGAAAAAAGGACTCAAAACAGGATTGATTATACTATCACTTATCAGCGTGGCAGGAATTGCTGCAAGCATCATGTGTTTATGGGGAAATAACACTGCTGTCAGCATTATCGGAGGAGCTGACGGTCCAACCAGTATTTTTATTGCAGGTAAAATAGGAAACAGTGCTGTCATATATATCGTAACCGGTTTATGCATAATTGCTACAGCAGCGCTTGGAATGTTTGCCGTTAAGCGCAGACATAAATAGCAGCTGGCCGGAGGTTAAAAAGAATGAGGATCAGGGCGTCGGTACAATGCTGCTCCAGCAGGCCAGAGCATGGGCCAAGGAAAGAAATCTGGAATATATAGAACTGGGGGTTCTTGCAGGCAATGAGGGAGCAAGCAGGCTATATGAGAAAATGGGTTTTTCAGATGTTCAGAAGACAATGAGATGCAGACTGTAATTTCAAAAGGGGCATACAAATGAGCAAAAATTTATTAACAGACAGGTATGTTATACTTTCCTTCAATGGGGAGGAGGCAGCAGGACATGGATCGGAGCAGAACCGAAAAAACCACTTCCTTGTTGCTGCCCGGTTCCTTGAACTGCTTACAGATGGTAAGCTGGAAGAAAAAAATGGGGAATATGCGCTCGGTAAAAACATGGAGGCAGCAGAGAGTTTCGGTAGTATTTTTAAGGATAAGTCAGGATATTACCCGCTGCAGAGCTGGATGGATGCCATTGCCGGGCTGCCGGGAAAAGTCTGTGCCGATATGCGGCAAAAGAAGCTGGAGGCACTGATAGATGTCGGAACGATGGATGTGATACCCTCACTGCTGGAATCGGACTGCGATTATCGTATGAATGGCATCAAAGAAAATGCATACCGGAGCGATTTCAACCGTTACAGAAGTGAAAAGGTTTTACTGAAAAACGCCGTCTTAAAGAATATCCTTACCGATGCGGATGTGTGCCTGATTTGGCTGCTTTGCCGGGATGGTAAATGGGATGAAATATTTTTGCTTGAAGAAAGAAAGGAATTTGAAGAGGTACTGAATGCAGTTCCCGCTAAAAACGCTTTTATACGCAGCCTTACTGCATGCAGAATCGAAGTGGTGCCGGAGAAGGGGCTGAGCAGATTTCTGAGTGGTTCAGAGACAGGAAAAAGACAGGATACCATCTTTATAGAAACGGAAACAATGTTTCCCAATGGCGAGGAGTGCATCAGTGCGGTAAAAAGCATTTTAGAGTCCAATGGCCATATCTGTGAGTTGAAATCAACCGGAAGCGTTCCGGTGATGGAAATTGATAATATTCTTTATACTCTGACGCCTGACGCAAAGCGGGTTCGGGTAATGAATATCCATGGTGTCAGAGTCAGCCGTTATCATGGCTGATTTTCAGCAGAAGGGGCAGAAATGAGGAGAGATAGCAATGAATTGTACCGTGAAATCGTTATACCTTTGTGTCAGGGATATGGAGAGGGCTATCCGTTTTTATGAAGCTTTTCTGGAGCAGCCGGTTACAGAAAAAGATGAACTTTACAGTGTTTTTGACATCCAGGGCTTCCGACTCGGCCTTTTTGCTTATGAAAAAGCAGGAGAAAAGCATATATTTGGAAGTAACTGTCTGCCAAGCCTGGAGGTGGATTCCCTTGACATCCTGAAAAATAAGCTGTCTGGCCTGAAAATTGTATTTCCATTAAAGCGGATTGGACAGAACTGGGTTTCGGAATTTGAGGACAGTGAAGGAAACCATATTGAGCTGACTGCGCCGTATCGGAAAGAATGAGGAAAAGGATGATAATTGATAAAGGGATTGATGGAGGAAAGGCTTTCGACTGGGGCAAGACCTCTTCAGATTATGCAAAATACAGGGATATTTATCCGCAGGAGTTTTACCGGCGGATTCTGGATGAGGGACTGTGCAGGGATGGCCAGAAGGTGCTTGATATCGGAACAGGGACAGGAGTTCTGCCGCGCTGCCTGTATTCTTATGGCGCGGAGTTTACCGGAACCGATATTTCAGAAAACCAGATCGAGACAGCTAAGCGGCTGGCTGCGGAAGCGGATATGGACATCCGTTTTATGAGCACTGGTGCGGAGGACATGGATTTTCCTGAAAACAGCTTCGATGTGATTACTGCCTGCCAATGCTATTTTTATTTCAACCATGAGACGCTTGCACCCATGCTTTCCCGTATACTGAAGCCTTCCGGCCGCTTTGTGATCTTATATATGGCATGGCTGCCTTTTGAGGACCGGATTGCGGGAGAAAGTGAAAGACTGGTTCTTAAATATAATCCCTCCTGGTCCGGTTGCGGAGAAACCAGACATCCCATTGCTGTTCCGAAGGCTTATGGTGAATATTTTGAGCTGGAAAAAAATGAAGTTTTTGATCTTCAGGTACCGTTTACGCGCGAAAGCTGGAATGGACGCATCCGTGCCTGCCGTGGAATCGGAGCGTCGCTTTCCCGGGAAGAGGTGGAGGAATTTGACATAGAACACAGACGGATGCTGGAAGCGGAGGCGCCTGAACATTTTAATGTGCTTCACTATGCAGGAATGGCAATTTTAAGGAACCGGAAATAAAGCATAAATATAAAAGAGGAAAAGCCCATGTATCAATACTATAAAGGACTGTTGATCCGGGAAGGAATAGAGGGTATAGCGCCGGAGCTTCTACGGGGACTGTATGAAAAAATTGGCTGGTGCGGCAAAGAACTTCCTCAGCGGCAGAATGAAAAATTCACGGAGGCCCTTCGCAATTCGGCATGGGGATTTACCGTATGGAATAAAGAAGAACTGGTGGGAATGGTAAGAGTGGTGTCTGACAAGGTAATGGTCGCTTCTGTTCAGGATTTAATGATTTTGCCGGAATACAGGAGAAAAGGCCTTGGAAGCTTTCTCATCTCCCTTTGTCTGCAGAAGCTGCCGTGCGGGAACTGGTCTGCAAGAACCACTCCTGAAAACTATGAATTTTATAGGAAATGCGGTTTTTCCATGCCGGATTCTCAAAATGTAACAATGGTATATGATGGCTACATGCTTGCCGGAAAACGCGGAGACCGGTAAAGTAAAAATAAAATGGAGCAGCACAATGACGAATAAAGATATTATGCGGATTGCGACGGAACAGTCTGCACTTGAAGCGAATTGCAGTCCGGAGGACTTTTTCCGCAGTGAAAACATAGTAACAATTTCCACCGGAAATAAGGGGGCAAGAAGAAATCTGGCACTGCCTGCCTACTGTAATCTGATTTCTTACGGCAGCAATATTGTCGCTTCCGTAAATCCGGCAGTAAAAGAAACTGTAGAAAAGTATCTGGAACAATTTGAACCGGGGCACTGTTTTGGCACCCCTAATATTTATTTATTGAATGATGCGTTTCGCAGGGATGGTATGTGTATCTGTTTTATGGCGGAATTTTTTCTTCCTGATGTGGAACGGCTAAAGGAACGTGAATGCGGCTTCCGGATGGAAATGCTGAGGCCGGAGGATTTAACGCAATTTTATGTCCCGGAATGGAGCAATGCGCTTACCAGTGGATGCAGGGAACTGGATGTGCTTGCTGTCGGCGCATATGACGGTGCCAGGCTGGTGGGACTTGCCGGATGCTCCGCCGATTGTGATACGATGTGGCAGATAGGAATTGATGTATTGCCTGAATACAGACGGCAGGGAATTGCTTCAGCCCTGACAAGCAGGCTGGCGCTTGAAATTCTTGCCGCAGGCAGGGTCCCGTACTACTGTGTGGCCTGGGCAAATGTGAAATCGGTGAGAAATGCCGTACAGTCCGGCTTTATCCCGGCCTGGGTGGAGCTAATGCTAAGACCATCAGCTTTTCAAATGCATTGACAGGAAGAACGGTGCCGGAAGAGCAGGGCATATAGGTGCCGCCGTCCATTATCCGGGAAGAAAAAGTCCAAAGGAAAAGTCCAAAGGAAAAGTCCGGATGTCAGTACTATTAAAAGAGTGAATTATACAGTTTATATCTTTATTACATTTAAACTAGGAATGATATCGCGATATAGTAGTAATTGATATATACTATTTGCCATAGTAGTCATCGAAATTTTGTTGTAAAAACAGAAATAAATAACTGTTCTGATAAAAAGCATAAAAGCAGGCATATCATTATGTGGATAGCCTGCTTTTCTATAGTTTTCATTTAATAGTTGGTTCAATTGGAATTTCTTCATCATTGGATGTATTGCCAGTCCAGAATTTAAAGATTTGTGAGGGTTGTCCGTCTCGTATTTTAATCATAAAATTCAGGGATTCAGGTTGTTCTGATGATGTATAACTTAATCTAAATGCATGTATAGTATCTTGGCCATCAGTAGTTCCCACAAGCATTGAAATTTCGGTTAGAATGGCATTACCGGAAACAGCTTCTTCCCATTCTGTATTAATGTACCGAATACTCTCTCTTAATTTTGGAATTATTTTTTCTTCCAGTTCTTCTGTCATTTCAAAGTTTGAATCGGAATAGGTTATTGTTAGACCATTGATTAGATTATCAATATCTTCATTTGAAAGCATTTGCATATTTTCGTCAGTGTCCTCTATTTCTTCCACCGATAAAATATCATTCTTTGTTTCTATTTCATTACTTTCTGTTTCTTTAGATGTTTCTGTTCTTGCAGTATCGGTTTCTGATACTATTTTCTTTTCTTCCAGTATATTTTCTGTAGAAGGTACTGTTTCATTCTGCTTTCCACATCCTGTAAAAGTCCCCATCATTAAGCAAAATACCAATACTAAAATCTTTTTTTTCATTATTATTCCTCCTGCTTTTTTACTTGTTGTATTTTTTTTGACTTTCTATTACATTATACAACTTATAGTAAGTAAAAACAACCATCAGTTGCTTTTATAAATGTACTATATTTGCAATACTCGTATGGAGGTTTCTTATGATAGATGGATTGGGACAGCGTTTGAAAATTGCACGGATGCAAAAAAAGCTTAGCAGAAAACAAGTAGCTGAAATAATAGGTGTTACTGCAAGTTTAATAGGCATGTATGAAACTGATGAACGCCTTCCGTCTCTTCTTGTTTTTATGAAATTAGCCTCATGTTATGGAATTTCAACGGATTATTTGCTTAATTGTGAATCATCAAGTAAAGAAATACTAAAAATTGATGGGCTTACGGAACAACAAGTGAGGGCACTAAAACTTACTATTTCCTGTTTTAGAAATGGAAATCAATAGTATAAATCAATTTGTGCAGGTTAATTAGCGTAAAAAATAATGTTGTGATAAATAAAACAAATAAAAATGTAAAATTCTGAATTTTTTCTTTCTCTTTTTCTTTGAAAGTTTCCTGAAAATATCAAAAAAGCCCTGTCCTACATGACGGTATAGGACAGGGCTTTTTGTATAAACTATTGTATATCTGAATTATGCCATCTGGTTTACAGCTTTGGAAAGACGAGACACCTTTCTGGATGCTGTATTTTTGTGATATACACCTTTGGTAGCTGCTTTATCAATTGTAGATGTAGCAGCAAGAAGAGCTGCCTGAGCAGCTGCCTTATCACCAGCTTCAATAGCAGTGTATACCTTCTTAACAGAAGTCTTTACACCAGATTTGATAGCTTTGTTTCTGTCAGCTTTGGTTTTATTAACCAGAATTCTCTTCTTAGCAGATTTGATGTTAGCCAAGATTTTCACCTCCATTTTCAAGCGAAATTTTCCATTCTTTATGAAAATGTTTCATTAAACCCGGACACGGTCGTTCTAATGGAAACATACGAATATATTCTATCTGACGTGTTGTTATATGTCAATACATAATTTGCTTATTTTTGCAAAAAATAGTCATTACGAATCAGTTCAGACGAGTCTGAACTGTTACCATAGCACGAATAATCAAAATATAAAAAGGGAAAAGCGGGAGAGTACAGATGAGTTGTTTTCAGGTAAGAACGGACCTGGCGCTGGAAGCCAGGGAAAGTATTACGGATGCGGACGGAGAGCTGCGGGGGGTACGGGTGGAGGAGTCCCGGAGTGAGAAGAGCGAGGTGCAGATTACCCGTGTCATCATTGATACTAAAAACGGAGCAAAAGCCATGGGGAAACCGATGGGTACCTATGTCACACTGGAAGCGCCGGCACTGATAGAGCCGGATGAGGATTATCACCGGGAGGTTTCCGAGGAGCTGGCAAAGCAGCTGCGCAGGCTGATCCCGGAGATTGAAAAAGAACAGTCTATTCTGGTGGTAGGCCTGGGAAACCGGGATGTCACTGCGGATGCCCTGGGGCCGGAGGTGGTGGATAATCTGTTTATCAACAGGCATGTGATTAAGGAATATGGCAAAGCCGCCTACGGCAGGGAAAAAATGCATCAGGTCAGCAGTATTGTCCCGGGCGTTACGGCAATGACCGGTATGGAAACTGCGGAGATTGTAAAAGGCGTGGTTGATCAGACGAAGCCGGATGCCCTGATAGTGGTGGATGCATTGGCAGCAAGAAGCACGAAGCGGCTAAACCGCACTATCCAGGTTTCAGATGCGGGCATCCATCCCGGGTCCGGGGTGGGAAATCACCGGAATGCCATTACAAAGGAAAGCCTGGGAGTTCCTGTGATTGCCATCGGCGTGCCCACCGTAGTTGATGCGGCGACCATTGTAGGCGATGCCATAGAAAGCATGCTGCAGGAATACGGGGAAAGCGGACATTTTTTTAACCGCGAGCATCCCAAGGCCATGTCTGAACTGAATAATATGTACGTCACAAGCAAGGATATTGACGAAACGGTAAAACGTCTGAGCTTTACAATTTCCGAGGCGATCAACATTGCGCTGGATATTGCCTGATTGTCTGCATAATTGAGAAGCGCAGGTGCATATATTCTTCTATGAATAAAAAATGGAACGGAAGAAATATTTTTCATAAATGTGTGCTTGTGCTTCTTGTAATTGCCCTGGGGGATTTTCTGTTTACAGGGCGCAGCTCCTCAGACGGAGGCGGAGGGAGCAGTTTCTCATGGAAGGAAGCGCTGGCAGGGAAAGCGGAAGAAAGCGTGCTGAATGTATGGCTTCCTTCCTTTGCTTTTGCGGACCGCAGCAGTACACAGGGCAGCTGGTTTCTCAATATGCTGGGACAGCAGGTCCCATTGTTTGCCTATGCGGGAAGCCAGGAGGACGGTGGGCTGCAGACGGAAAGCGGAAGCACCTATGAACGGATCCTTTTGCTGGAGGGAGCGAGTGAATATACGGAAAGCGAGGACGGGGATGCGCTGGAGGTACCGGAAACATCTGAAGGGAGAATACAGCTGGATGATAAAATGACGCAGCTGCTCCAGGAGGAAAATCAGACAGGCCGGCCGGAGGAAGAGGAAAGTGCAGAACAGGAGGAAACTCCGGTCCCGTCAGCAGATCAGTTCGGCTTTATCAGGGCGGCAGGAAGAAGCCAGGAATACAACTGGAGCTATTATCAGGATTTTGACGCGTTGATTAAGGAATTTTATGCCGTTGATGCTACCACGCAGGCCAGCCCCGCCCGTCTGAACCTGGATTCCCTGCTTGGCAAAACCATGGCGATTACAAAAAATCCGGATGTGCCGCAAATCCTGATTTATCACACCCATTCCCAGGAGGATTTTGTGGATTCCGTACCAGGGGATTCTTCCACGACTATTATGGGCGCCGGGGAACTGCTGGCACAGATACTGCGGGAGGAGTACGGCTATAATGTGATTCACCACACCGGAGAATACGATGTGGAAGCCAGAGACTATGCTTATTCCAATTCGCTGCCCGCCATAAAGCAGGTGCTTGCGGAAAATCCCACCATTGAAGTGGTGATTGACCTGCATAGGGATGAAGTGCTGGAGGGCAGGAAGCTGGTTATGGATCTGAACGGAAAACCCACGGCGAAATTTATGTTTTTTAACGGACTGTCCTATACCAAAGCCCACGGAGAGATTGAGTATTTACAAAACCCCTACATAGACGATAATCTGGCTTTTTCCTTCCAGATGCAGGTGATTGCAAATGAGTATTACCCGGGACTGACAAGACGTATTTATCTGAAGGGTTACCGGTATAACATGCATCTTCGTCCCCGTTCCCTGCTGATAGAGCTGGGTGCACAGACAAATACGGTGGAAGAAATCAGGAATGCCTGCGCACCGATTGCCCACATTCTCGATCTGGAATTATCCGGTAAGGGTTTGTATTGACCGGGAACCCTGATTTTGCTATACTTAGCAGGTGAAAATGTAAGGCGCGCAGAACCCTGAGCGCCTGAAAAACCTAATATTTTATGAATAAAGGAACCTGCTGCATCAGGCCGGTTCCTGAAGTATGCAAAAGATTTGGAGGAAATATATGTCCATAGATCAGAGTAAAATCAGGAATTTCTGTATTATTGCCCACATTGATCACGGCAAATCCACACTGGCGGACAGGATCATTGAACGGACCGGGCTCCTGACAAGCAGGGAAATGCAGGAGCAGGTGCTTGACAATATGGATTTGGAGAGGGAAAGAGGGATTACCATCAAATCCCAGGCGGTCCGTACCGTATATAAAGCGAAAAACGGAGAAGAGTATATTCTCAACCTGATAGACACTCCGGGTCACGTGGACTTCAATTACGAGGTCAGCCGTTCCCTGGCGGCCTGCGACGGCGCGGTGCTCGTTGTGGATGCAGCCCAGGGAATCGAGGCTCAGACGCTGGCGAATGTTTACATGGCGCTGGATCACGACCTGGACGTATTCCCCGTCATTAATAAAATAGATCTGCCCAGCGCGGAGCCGGACCGGGTGAAAGAGGAAATTGAGGACGTGATCGGCCTGGAAGCCCATGACGCGCCGTTGATTTCCGCTAAAAACGGTATTGGCATCGATGAAGTGCTGGAACAGATTGTGAGCAAGATCCCGGCTCCCGGCGGCAGCCCGGACAACCCCCTGCAGGCTCTTATTTTTGACTCCCTGTATGATCCATATAAAGGCGTTATTATTTTCTGTCGGATTATGGAAGGCAAAGTGAGTAAAGGAACCCCTGTCCGCATGATGGCCACAGGAGCGCAGGAGGAGGTTGTGGAGGTAGGCTACTTTGGCGCGGGCCAGTTCATTCCCTGTGAAGAGCTTAGCGCAGGAATGGTAGGATATATCACCGCCTCCATTAAAAATGTAAAGGACACCGCCGTGGGCGATACCGTAACCAACGCGGAACATCCCTGCGCTAAGCCCCTGCCCGGTTATAAGAAAGTAAATCCCATGGTTTACTGCGGCATGTATCCGGCGGACGGCGCAAAATATCCGGATCTGCGGGATGCCCTGGAAAAGCTGCGGCTCAATGACGCCTCCCTTTTCTATGAGCCGGAAACCTCGGCGGCATTGGGTTTTGGCTTCCGCTGCGGGTTCCTGGGACTTCTTCACCTGGAGGTAATCGAAGAAAGGCTGGAAAGGGAATATAACCTGGATCTGGTTACCACGGCGCCGGGCGTTGTTTATAAGGTGCATAAGACGAACGGGGAGGTCATGGATCTGACCAATCCCTCCAATCTGCCTGACCCTTCCGTAATCGAATACATGGAAGAACCCATTGTCAGCGCCGAAATTATGGTAACCAGCGAGTTTATCGGTTCCATCATGGATCTTTGCCAGGAACGCAGAGGCCGTTATCTGAGCATGGAATATATGGAGGAAAAAAGGGCGCTGCTCAAATATGAGCTTCCTTTGAATGAAATTATTTACGATTTCTTTGACGCCCTCAAATCCCGTTCCAAGGGCTATGCGTCTTTTGATTATGAACTGAAGGGCTATGAACAGTCAGAGCTTGTGAAGCTTGATATCCTGATTAACCGGGAAGAAGTAGACGCTCTTTCCTTTATTGTCCATAAGGACAGTGCTTATGAGAGAGGCCGCAGAATGTGTGAACGGCTGAAGGACGAAATTCCCAGACATCTGTTTGAAATTCCGATTCAGGCGGCGGTAGGCGGCAAAATTATCGCCAGGGAAACCGTGAAGGCCATGCGCAAGGATGTTCTCGCCAAGTGCTACGGCGGTGATATCTCCCGTAAGAAAAAGCTGCTGGAAAAGCAGAAGGAAGGTAAGAAGCGCATGCGTCAGGTAGGCAATGTGGAAATTCCACAGGAAGCCTTCATGAGCGTACTGAAGCTTGATGATAAGAAGTAAATGACTTATAAAACGTCCGTCGGCAGCCTCCGCAGCAGGTCTGCTTCCGAATGGACAATAGCAAAAAAGTCCATGGCTTCCATGGGCTTTTTCTGTGAGACAAGGCATAAAAGCATAAAATCAGAGTAGCTTATTTATCTTGATTGATATAAAAAAACGTAAAGGTTCAGTTTTTGGACTATAACGGGAATCCCCGAGTTTACAAACATTTTATAATTTACACTCTTCCCAGCCGGACTTTTTTCTGTTATTCTGAAACAGCAGAGGAAGCCGGCCCGGCAGAGGAACAGGAGCAGAACAAATGAAGCAGGCCCCCCTTGGCATCTATTTACACATTCCCTTTTGCGTACGCAAATGTCTTTATTGTGATTTCCTTTCAGCCCCCGCAGATGAACAGACGAAAACAGAATATGTGGAAGCCCTGCTTGCGGAAATACGGGCCCAGGCTCCGCTTTACAGTGATTATGTGGTAAAGACCGTCTTTTTTGGAGGCGGCACGCCGTCCCTGCTTCCGGGGAAGGAGCTTTTCCGGATTATGGAATGCCTGCGGCAAAATTTTTCATTTGCCCCGGAGGAAGAAGCACCGGAAATCACTATGGAAGCCAATCCGGGAACGCTTACGGCAGATAATCTGGAATGGTACCGCAGGGCGGGAATCAACAGGCTCAGCATTGGACTGCAGTCGGCCAATGACCGGGAACTGAAGGCGCTGGGACGGATCCATACCTGGGGAGAGTTCCTTAACAGCTTCAGGCTGGCCAGAGAGGCGGGCTTTTCCAATATTAATGTGGATCTCATGTCGGCGCTTCCGGGCCAGACGCCGCAGGCCTGGATGGATACCCTGAAGAAAACGGCAGCCCTTGAACCGGAACATATTTCAGCCTACAGCCTTATCATTGAGGAAGGTACGCCGTTTTATACATTTTACGGCGGGGGG
>NZ_KE992693.1:111890-135292 GCF_000466465.2 Clostridium sp. KLE 1755 | reverse complement strand
CGGGGGGACCCCCGCCCCTGCCGGATGAGGAAACGGACCGTCTCATGTACAGCCAGACGAAGGCGTATCTGGCAGAAGCCGGCTATGGCCGTTATGAGATATCCAACTACGCCCGGCCGGGTTTTTCCTGCCGCCACAATCTCTCCTACTGGAAACGGACCGACTACGCGGGCTTCGGGCTGGGGGCGGCTTCCCTTCGGCAGAATGTGCGCTGGAACAATACATCGGATATGAAGGAATACCTGTCCGGTTCTGCAGCTGAAGGGTTTGCCACACCTGTGAAGCAGGCGGTTCAGACGCTGTCCGCAGAGGAGCAGATGGAAGAATTCATGTTTTTGGGCCTGCGGATTACCGAAGGTATTTCCCTCCGACGGTTCCGTGAGGCCTTTGGCAGGACTGTGGAGGAGGTTTACGCAGGACCGGTGGAAAAGCTCACGCACGAAGGGCTGCTGGAACGGTATTCCCAGGAAAAAAACGGTGTGCACGAAGAATTTTTAAAGCTGACTGATTATGGAATTGACGTCAGCAACTATGCGCTTTCCGAATTTTTATTCTGAAAGACTCCTGAAAGGTTTTGAAAAGTACTGGCACTATAAGCTTTGGCGCCACATAGAATAGTATTAAATTGACTATGGGGGCTCCTGTTGAAAACCTTTCTGAAACCACTGTCGAAAGAGGAGGAAAGCGCGTGTCTGGAAGCGCTGCAGGGGAGTGACGGCGTAAAAGCCAGGGAAGCCAAGCAGATACTGATTGAGCGAAATCTGCGGCTGGTAGCCCATATCGCAAAAAAGTATCAGAACGTAGATGAGGATATGGAGGATTTGATATCCATTGGAACCATAGGCCTCATCAAAGCGGTGGAATCCTTTGATTCATCCAAAAACAGCAAGCTGGCCACCTATGCGGCCAGATGCATAGATAACGAGCTGCTGATGATGCTCAGAAGCAAAAAAAAGACATCCCGCGAGGTTTCGCTTTATGATCCGATAGGCACCGACCGGGAGGGAAATGAAATCAGCCTGCTGGATGTTACGCCGCAGGAGCAGCCTGACATCGTGGATCAGATGGAGCTGGAGAGAAGTCTCGGCAAGCTTTCCGGCCTGATTGATACCCTGTTAACGGAACGGGAAAAGGAAATCATCTGTCTGCGCTACGGACTGTACGGCGGCGAGGAGGTCACTCAGCGGGAAATCGGCAAAAAGCTGGATATTTCCAGAAGCTATGTGTCCCGGATTGAAAAAAGGGCTCTGAACAAGCTGCGTGAGGGCTTCGAAAAAATGGAGGTCCACTACCTGTAACGAAGCACAAAAGAATATTGCAATTTGCAGTTCCTTCGTATCGTGATTTCTTATTCTGAAAAGAAATTGCAAATTGCAATCTTGTATTTTCTTATTTATAATTTCTTTATTTATTCTTATTATCTTAATCTTTTTATCGATCAACTATCTGTTGCCTTTTTCAAGGCCATTCATCTGATTTGCAGGAGAAAAAAATGTACAGTACAGTTTATACAGGCGGGCTGCATGGTATGGAGAGCTATCTGGCCCGGGTGGAAGTGGACGCTTCCAGGGGATTGCCGGGCTTTGAAATGGTGGGCCTCTTGGGGAGCGAAGTCAAGGAGGCCAGGGAGCGAATCCGTGTGGCCTTAAAAAATGCGGAGGCGGCGCTGCCTCCTGTGCGTATTACAGTGAATATCTCTCCGGCCAGCCTCCACAAGGAGGGCACCTCCTACGATTTGCCTGTGGCGGTGGGAATACTGGTTTCCACGGGCATGATCCCCCAGGATTACGTAAAGGACTCCATGATAGCGGGAGAACTGGGCCTGAGCGGGGAAATCAAACCGGTGAGGGGGATTCTTCCCATGGCGCTGGAAGCGAAGAAGCAGGGCTTAAAGCGGTGTATCGTCCCTTTGGAAAACCTTGCGGAAGCACAGCTGGTGGAAGGAATAAAAATTCTGGGGGCCGGCTGTCTCATACAGCTGATAGAGCTTCTGCAGTGCCGTGACGGTGTCCCGGAAAACCTGTTGTATAAAGATATCATGTATATGGAAAAAACAGAAAAAAATACAGACGCAGACAGCATGTCAGGCAATGTGGCAGCCAATATGGAAAGAATGGCGGACCTGGCTGAAATATTGCCGGATTTTGCGGATGTTTCCGGGCAGGAGGGCGCTAAACGGGCGGCTGTGGTAGCCGCCGCGGGCTTTCATCATTTACTCATGATCGGCCCTCCCGGCTCTGGTAAAACCATGCTGGCCCGCTGCATCCCGTCCATTCTGCCGCCTCTGTCGACCCAGGAACGGCTGGAGGTGACGAAGGTGCGCAGTGTGGCGGGACTGATGGAAGAAGGGGCAGGGCTTTTTAAAAACAGGCCTTTTATCAGTCCGCATCATACTGTTACCTCTCGGGCCCTCACCGGAGGCGGTCAGGTGCCCAGGCCGGGGCTGATCAGTCTTGCACACAGAGGCGTCCTGTTTCTGGACGAGCTGACAGAGTTTAAAAGAGCCACGCTGGATTTGCTGCGGCAGCCCATGGAGGAACGCCGGGTACAGATTGCCAGAAACAGCGGTACATATGTATATCCTTCGGATTTCATGCTTGTGGCTGCCATGAATCCCTGCCCCTGCGGCTACTATCCTGACAGAAACCGGTGCCGCTGTACGCCCGGTGAGGTTCAGCGGTATCTGAACCGTGTGTCCGGTCCGATTCTTGACAGAATGGATATTTTTACAGAGGTATCACGGATAGATTTTGCGGGACTGGCAGGCGAAAATGCCGGTACGGGAGCAGACAGCCGGAGCCTGAGAATGCAGGTGATGGAAGCCAGAGCCAGGCAGGAGGCTCGCTATGCAGGAACCGGGCTGCGTTTTAATTCCCAGCTGGGACCAGGGGAAATCAGGAAATACTGCCGTCTGGGCCTGGCGCAGCAGCAATATATGGAACAGCTATTTCATGCACTTCAGTTAAGCGCCAGAGCATATCACAGGATTATCCGCCTGGCGCGTACGCTGGCAGATTTGGACGGAAAAGATACTATCGAACAGGTTCATTTGAGTGAGGCGGCCTGTTACCGGATGGCCGATGGAAAATACTGGAGGAAAAAAGGGTGACGGAAAGGGAATTTTCTTACTGGCTATGTAATATAGAAGGAATAGGCAGAGTGACAGCGGGCCGGCTGCTTAAGAGGGCCGGCAGCGCACAGGCCGTGTATGAAATGAAAGAACAGGAGCTGGCCGGGCTTCTGTCTGCGGCCCAGCTGAAAAGCTTTCAGCGCGCCAGAAAAGAGAAAAATGTGAAACAGGAATATCAGATGCTTCTTAAACGGGGAATCCGTTTTCTCCCTGTTTCTGATCCGGAGTATCCTGCAAGGCTTAAGGAAATTCCGGATGCCCCTCAGGGTATTTACGTTCGGGGCGGGCTTCCGGAAGAGGGGACGCCGAGCGTGGCAGTGATAGGCGCCAGGATGTGTTCCGAATATGGTAAACAGTCGGCCAGATATTTTGCCTCCGCGCTGGCTGCAGCGGGTGTCCAGGTGGTAAGCGGCCTGGCAAGGGGGATTGACGGCATCAGCCAGGAAGCAGCGCTTGACTGCGGTGGAAGGACCTATGCGGTACTTGGCTGCGGCGTGGATGTATGTTATCCTGCGGAGAACGGCAGACTGTTTGACCGGATACCTGCGCGGGGCGGAATTGTGTCCGAATATCCGCCGGGAACCCTCCCCCAGGCAAGACTGTTCCCGCCCAGAAACCGTATCATCAGCGGCCTGTCCGACCTGATCCTCGTGGTGGAGGCCAGAGAAAAAAGCGGTACGCTGATTACGGTGGATATGGCTCTGGAACAGGGCAGGGAGGTATTTGCAATTCCCGGGCGGGTAACGGATGCCCTGAGCAGCGGCTGCAATACGCTTATCAGGCAGGGAGCCGGTGTCGCAATCAGCCCGTCGGCACTTCTGGAAGAACTGGGCCAAAATTGCCGGCCGCGGCAGATGGAAATCCCTTCGGGAAAACGGATGGTATCGAATTATCCAAGGGAGAGGAATTCCCAGGAAAACCGTCCCATGAAAGAGAAGAGCCTGAAGCAGCGGGTGGCCGCCTGCCTTGATTTCACCCCCCAGACACCGGGGCAGCTCTATGAAAAAATGCGTAAAAGCGGCTGTATCATTCCTCTTCCCATCCTTATGCAGCAGCTGCTGGAGCTGCATATGGAAGGAGCGGCGGGACAGGAGGGAGGCTATTTTTTCAGGAATGGTAAAAATTAATATTTTCGAAAAGAAAACCTGATATTTTTATAAAATTCCTTGCCACGGCAGAAAATATGGTGTATAGTGATTCACGATTGCTGGCTGTTTTGATTACGGCAAGGAATCGACGGAGTAAGGTTTGTGAACCGGTACTGCGTGCCGTCTGGCACGGAAGGTATGAGGTGCGCGGCGCGAATGCGTCCGGCGCAAAAGAGAAGGAGATAATAAGTCTGTATGGCAAAATATCTTGTAATAGTAGAATCACCTGCAAAGGTAAAGACGAACAAGAAATTCCTCGGCCCCAACTACGAAGTGGCGGCCAGCAACGGACATGTCCGGGACCTGCCCAAGAGCCGTATGGGAATTGATATTGAAAACGATTACGAACCGAAATACATTACCATACGCGGTAAAGGAGATATCCTTGCCAATCTGCGTAAGGAAGTGAAAAAAGCGGAAAAAATATATCTCGCAACGGACCCCGACCGTGAGGGTGAGGCGATTTCCTGGCATCTGACCAAGGCGCTGAACCTGGAAAAAACGGGTAAAAAGGTATACCGCATCACCTTTAATGAAATTACGAAAAATGCGGTTAAGGAATCGCTGAAGCATCCCAGGGAAATCGATATGTCGCTGGTGGATGCCCAGCAGGCCAGGCGGGAGCTGGATCGTATGGTGGGTTACCGGATTTCCCCCCTGCTGTGGGCAAAGGTTAAAAGGGGCTTAAGCGCCGGACGTGTCCAGTCTGTTGCCCTGCGTATGATCTGCGACCGAGAGGATGAAATCAACGCGTTTATCCCGGAGGAATACTGGACGCTGGACGCTTCCTTTAAAATACCGGGGGAAAGAAAGCTGCTGACGGCAAAGTATTACGGAACCACCAGCCAGAAGCAGAACCTCACCTGCCAGGAGGATGTGGATAAGGTCAAAAAGGATCTGGACGGCGCGTTTTATCAGGTGACGGATGTGAAGAAAGGCGAGCGGGTAAAGAAAGCGCCTCTGCCCTTTACTACCTCCACGCTGCAGCAGGAAGCCAGCAAGGTGCTGAATTTTTCCACACAGAAGACCATGCGTCTGGCACAGCAGCTGTATGAAGGAATTGATATTAAAGGCAATGGCACGGTAGGTATCATTACTTATCTGCGTACCGATTCCACCCGTGTATCTGAAGAAGCGGAGCATCAGGCTGCGCTGTACATTGACAAGAACTATGGCCCGGAATATACCGGGGCCAAGACACAGGAAAAGAAGAGCGGTCAGAAAATACAGGATGCCCATGAAGCAATCCGTCCCACAGATATTTCAAGGACGCCCATGGAACTGAAGGAATCACTTTCCAGAGATCAGTTCAGGCTGTATCAGCTTATCTGGAAGCGTTTTGTGGCAAGCCGGATGACTCCTGCCGTTTATGAAACAACATCTGTGAAAATCGATGCGGCGGAACATCGTTTTACGGTGGCGGCCAGCAAGCTGAAATTCGACGGCTTTATGAGCGTATACACCCAGGAGGAGGATGAGAAGGCAGAAGGGAACACCCTGGTAAAAGGGATTGACAAGGACACCCGTCTCACCTTTGACAGCTTCCAGGAGGCCCAGCACTTTACGCAGCCTCCGGCGCACTATACGGAAGCTTCTCTGGTAAGGGCGCTGGAGGAGCAGGGGATCGGACGTCCCAGCACCTATGCCCCCACCATTACCACCATTCTTGCAAGAAGATATGTGGTTAAGGAGAATAAGAATCTGTATGTTTCTGAGCTGGGCGAAGTGGTCAACAGCATGATGAAGGAGGCTTTCCCCACGATTGTGGATGTGAGCTTCACTGCTAATATGGAAGCCCTGCTGGACGGCGTGGAAGAAGGAAATGTTAACTGGAAGATTGTGGTATCCAATTTCTATCCTGATCTGAACGAAGCTGTGGAACAGGCTGAAAAGCAGCTGGAGCAGGTGCAGATTGCGGATGAAGAATCCGATGAAGAATGCGAGCTTTGCGGCAGGCGCATGGTCATCAAATATGGTCCCCACGGTCGTTTCCTGGCCTGTCCCGGATTCCCGGAATGCCGCAATACCAAACCCTATTTTGAAAAGGTCGGCGTTCCCTGTCCGAAATGCGGTAAGGACATTGTACTCAAAAAGACAAAAAAAGGCCGGAAGTATTACGGCTGCATCGGAAATCCGGAATGTGATTTCATGGTATGGCAGAAGCCGTCCAAAGAAAAATGCCCGCAGTGCGGTTCACTGATGCTGGAAAAAGGAAATAAGCTTGTTTGTTATAATGAAGATTGCGGCTATATAATGGAAAAGAAATCAGAAGATTAAAGACTGCTCAATTTGGCTGTAAGTACTTGTGTTGTCCGGAACTGGCGGGGTGACAAAATCCGTTGCGTCTGGCAGGGGTCTGTGCTACAATAGTGTCATAAGTTTGGGCATTCTGCCGGAGGAAAACTAACATGAGTAGCGTTCAACTGCTGGACAGAACACGTAAAATAGGAAAGTTGCTTCATAACAACAATTCCAGTAAAGTGGTTTTTAACGATATATGCAAGGTAATGCGTGAGATACTGGTTTCTAACGTGCTGGTGATCAGCAGGAAAGGGAAGATACTTGGAGTGGCTACTTCAGACCGTAATGAGGTCATTGCGGAGCTGCTGAAGAACGAGGTGGGCAGTTTCATCGATCCCCTGCTGAACGAAAGGCTCCTTTCCGTGCTGTCAACCAAAGAAAATGTTAATCTTGCTACTTTAGGTTTTGAAAATCAGGTTTTTATGAAGTTTGCAGCCGTGGTTTCACCGATTGAGATTGCCGGAGAACGGCTTGGGACACTTTTCCTTTACCGGCATGGCGATATGTATGATATTGATGATATTATCCTCTGCGAATACGGTACCACCGTCGTAGGCCTGGAAATGCTCAGGTCGGTCAGTGAAGAAAGCGCTGAGGAAAGCCGTAAGATAGCGGTGGTTAAGTCGGCCATCGGAACGCTGTCCTATTCTGAAACCCAGGCGATAGTCCATATATTTCAGGAGCTTAACGGGATGGAGGGCGTTCTGGTCGCCAGTAAGATAGCGGACAGAGCTGGAATCACCCGTTCGGTAATTGTCAATGCCCTGCGCAAGTTTGAAAGCGCCGGCATCATAGAGTCCCGCTCCTCAGGAATGAAGGGAACCTATATTAAAGTCAGGAATGATGTAGTATTTGAAGAGGTCAGGAAAATGGAAGAGAATATGAAATCATAAGCTGCGTAAGCTTTACAGCAGTACAGTTACATGGGCAGCTGCGAAATGCCTGACTGAGATGGTATTTTTTTGTAATCCCCCTTGCGCAGGGGGATTTTTTATGTTATAATCCAAACGTTGTGACCAAAAATCACGCGTGCTGATTTCCAGGCCGGTGCTTCTTTAACGCGGAAGTGGCTGGAAAATGGGAAGAAAGCTTTCCATTGAGATGCATGCGGAAGAATTCAACCAAACGGAGGTAAGAAACATGAGCGTTATTTCTATGAAGCAGTTGCTGGAAGCAGGTGTTCATTTTGGACATCAGACAAGAAGATGGAACCCTAAAATGGCTCCTTATATCTTCACCGAGAGAAATGGTATCCATATCATTGATCTTCAGAAGTCCGTAGGAAAGATTGACGAAGCTTACAATGCAGTTTCCGAAATCGCAGCACAGGGCGGCACCATCCTTTTTGTTGGTACCAAGAAGCAGGCTCAGGATGCTGTTAAGGCTGAGGCAGAACGCTGCGGAATGTATTATGTAAATGAAAGATGGCTGGGCGGTATGCTTACCAACTTCAAGACCATCAGAAGCAGAATCGAAAGACTGAAACAGATCGAGACTATGGCCGAGGACGGAACTTTTGACGTTCTTCCCAAGAAGGAAGTTATCCAGATTAAGAAAGAATGGGAAAAGCTGGAAAAGAACCTGGGCGGCATTAAGAATATGACAAGAATTCCGGATGCTATCTTTGTCGTAGATCCCAAGAAAGAAAGAATCTGCGTACAGGAAGCTCACATTCTGGGAATTACCCTGATCGGTATCGGCGATACCAACTGTGATCCGGAAGAACTGGATTTCATCATCCCTGGTAATGATGACGCTATCAGAGCAGTTAAATTAATCACATCCAAGATGGCAGACGCTGTTATCGAAGCAAATCAGGGCGAGGCAGTTTATGATGAAGCTGCCCTGGCTACCGAAGCAACCGATATTGAAGAAGTGGCAGTTGAAGCAGAGACGGCAGCTGAATAATTTTAACTTGTAAGAGTGAAAGCAAAGCATTTCATGGAGGATAATACAATGGCTATCACGGCAGCAATGGTAAAAGAATTAAGAGAGCTTTCCGGAGCAGGTATGATGGACTGCAAGAAAGCATTAAATGAAACAAACGGCGATATGGAAGCGGCTATGGAGTTCCTTAGAAAGAACGGACAGGCCAAAGCAGAGAAGAAAGCAGGCAGAATCGCAGCAGAAGGTCTTTGCCGTATTGCAGTAAAGAATGATACAACAGCAGCAGTTGTTGAAGTTAACTCTGAGACAGACTTCGTTGCCAAGAACGAGAACTTCCAGGAATTCGTTGCAGCGGTTGCACAGCAGGCAGTAGATTCTGACGCTGCTGACATGGATGCATTCATGGCTGAGCCCTGGAATGTTGACACAAGCAAAACTGTAAAAGAAGCGCTGGTTGAGAAGATCGCTACTATTGGCGAGAACCTGAACATCAGAAGATTTGAGAAGGTTACCGCAGAGCATGGCTGTGTTGTATCCTATACACACGGCGGCGGAAGAATCGGCGTTATCGTAGAAGCTGATACTGATGTGGTGAATGATGCGGTAAAAGAGTGCCTGTCTAACGTAGCTATGCAGGTTGCTGCTCTTTCTCCCAAGTATGTGGCTACCACAGACGTTCCGGAGGATTACAAAGAGCATGAGAAGGAAATCCTGATGGCTCAGGCTCAGAACGATCCCAAGAATGCAAACAAGCCTGCTAACATTATTGAGAAAATGATCACCGGCCGTCTTGCAAAGGAACTGAAGGAAGTATGTCTGCTTGAGCAGGCTTATGTAAAGGACGGAGATTTGACCGTTGCCAAATATATTGAGCAGGTTGCCAAAGAAAACGGCGCTAAGCTTTCTGTAAAGAAATTCGTTCGTTTTGAAACTGGCGAAGGTCTTGAAAAGAAAGTTGACGATTTCGCAGCAGAGGTTGCAGCTCAGGCTGGTATGTAATCCGTACCTCTTTATTCCCGCGAGCAACGAGCCAGGTAGCCATGCTTGCATGGATATCTGGCGACTGCCGCGAGGGGTGCTATGTGCCAGTGGCACATGTTTTGCACCGACCGAAGCGGAGCGTAGACCAAATACCCCGCTGCTCTGCAGCGCTGCAAGTTTGGTACCCCGTTGCTTGCAGCGGGGTCTTTGATTTCCGGAACTGGAAAATGTGCTGAAAGCATGAATTAATAAAAAGACATCATCACTTGCAGGGAAATGCGTGATGATGTCTTTTTTTGCCGAATACTGGTAAGGACACGAATATTGGTAAGGACAGTAATGGCGGGTGTATTAGGGAGCAATGGCATGGGAGCAACAACATAAGAATTATGGCTGGAATTTGGGCAGGGACTCCTGTATAATATTTGCAGATGTATATTTTTATTCTTAATACAGACTGAATGCAGGAGAGGACAAAAGTATGGAAAAACTGTGGAAGGAAGAACAGAAGGATGGTTTCCGTCTGATTCGCAATGAAGGGGGAAAGTGCCTGGGACTGTCCGATGGGAGCCGGGTGAAGCTAATCACTGTAGACGGCCTGGCTTTTAAAGATTTCCTGGGAACCGGAGAGCTGGCTCCTTATGAGGACTGGCGTCTTGATGCCCGGGAAAGAGCCGAGGATTTGGCGGCAAGGCTTCCCATTGAGGATATTGCAGGCCTGATGCTGTACAGCGCGCATCAGAGAATCCCGGCAGACGGTATGAATGGGCCGTTTTCCGCCACTTACGGAGGGAAGAGCTTTGAGGAAAGCCAGGCGGAGCCATGGGAATTAACAGATCAGCAGAAGAAATTCCTGACAGAGGACAAGGTGCGGCATGTGCTGATTACGGAATTAAAGGACACCGAAACCGCTGTGAAATGGAATAACAGGCTGCAGGCGCTGGCAGAAAATACGGGCTTTGGGATTCCTGCCAATAACAGTTCAGATCCCAGGCATGGGGCGGACTCCGGCGCAGAATATAAGGGAATCACAGGAGAGCCGATTTCCAAATGGGCCAATGGCATCGGCCTGACCGCCTCCTTTAATCCGCAGGAGGTATTGGAATTTGGTAAAATAGCTTCCAGAGAATATCGTGCGCTTGGAATTGCCACTGCTCTGTCGCCTCAGATAGATCTGTCCACTGAGCCTCGCTGGATGCGCTTTGCTGATACCTTTGGGGAGCATACCAGGCTGGCTGTAGAAATGACGAAGGCTTACTGTGACGGTTTTCAGACTACGGAAGGAAGCGCTGACGGCTGGGGAGAAGAGAGCGTTAATACCATGGTAAAGCATTTCCCCGGAGGAGGTCCCTGCGAGGGCGGCCGTGACGCGCATTATGCGTATGGGAAATATGCGGTTTATCCGGGTGGAAATTTCGAAGAGCATCTGCGGCCCTTTTCTGAGGGAGCTTTTGCACTGGAAGGCGGAACACAGAGCGCCAGTGCGGTAATGCCTTATTATACAATTTCTTACGGACAGGATAAGGAAAACGGAGAAAATGTTGGAAATTCCTTCAGCCGTTATCTGATTGGAAATCTGCTCCGGGAACAGCTGGGATATGACGGTGTCGTCTGTACAGACTGGGGAATTACCCATAATACCGGAAAAACCGAAGAAGAATTCGCCGGAAAATGCTGGGGCGTGGAAGAGCTTACGATAGAGGAGAGGCACTTGAAGGCGCTGGAGGCGGGTGTGGATCAGTTCGGCGGCAACAATGATATCAAGCCTGTCCTTGAAGCATATCGTATGGGCTGTGAAAAATATGGTGAAGAAGCCATGCGGAAACGTTTCGAACGTTCGGCAGTGAGGCTGCTGAAAAATATTTTCCGTACCGGACTGTTTGAAAATCCCTACCTGGAGCTGCAGAAATCTCTGGATACAGTGGGAAATCCGGAATTTGTCAAGAAGGGCTTTGATTCCCAGCTGCATTCCGTTGTGCTTCTGAAAAACAGGAACCAGGCGCTGCCGCTGAAAGAAAAAGTAAAGGTATATATTCCTGACAGGCATATCCGGCCTTACAGAAATTTTATAAGTATTCTTACTGATGACAGCGTGGTTACTCCTTCCGGGAAGAAGGCGGCCGCGAAATGGTTTGAAGTGGTGGAAACCGCAGAAGAAGCGGATGCTGCCATCTGCTTCATTGAATCTCCGATTTCTGTGGGATACAGTCCTGAAGATCGGGCTGCCGGCGGAAACGGCTATCTTCCGGTTACATTGCAGTACAGGCCTTACACGGCAAAAAAGGCGAGAGAAGAAAGCCTGGCCGGAGGAGATCCGCTGGAGGATTTCACCAACCGTTCCTATTTTGGGAAAACAAATACGGCGGCGAACGAAGAAGATTTGGATCTGGTAATCCGTACGAAGGAACAGATGAAGGGAAAACCCGTTATAGTTTCCGTAACTGTTAAAAATCCGTTGGTATTTCGTGAACTGGAGCCTTATGCGGATGCCATTCTGGTAGAATTCGGGGTATCACCGGATGCGGTGCTGGAGGTGATTACGGGAAAATATGAGCCTATGGGCCTCCTTCCTTTGCAGATGCCTGCAGATATGGATACTGTGGAGGAACAGGATGAGGATCGCGCCTTTGATATGCGCGTATACATCGACTCAGAGGGCCATGCCTATGATTTTGCTTATGGCATGAACTATTCAGGAGTTATTTCGGACGAAAGAACGAAAGAATACGGCAGGAAGTAAAGCTACAGGAGACAATCAAAGACCCCGCTGCAAGCAACGGGGTATCAAACTTGCAGCGCTGCAGAGCAGCGGGGTATTTGACCCTCGCGGCAGTCGCCAAATATCCATGCAAGCATGGCTACTTGGCTCGTTGCTCGCGGGAATAAAAAAGGGCAGCTGCCCGGCACACTTTGAACAGAAAGAGCGCCGGGGGAGGCTGCCTTTTTTATTGTCCGTCGGACTGCTTTTGGGGTAATGGCGTATGTTGCTTTAAGAGACGGGCATACTCTGCGGTCTGGCCGATAAAGGCGTCCACATCCAGCGCATCATTCCGAAGCGTTTTGTGGATGAACAGGCCGTCCGAGAGGAGAAGAATCAGCCAGGAAAGATACTGTGCATCTGCATTTTCCGTACGTTCCGCGATTTTCCCTGCAATCAGCTCTGCAAACTCCCGGTAGCGGGTGAGGAGCTTTAAGCGGATTTCCTCATTGCCGAGCATGGCATCATAAAAGAAATGGAGACGCATATTCACTGTGGAAACATCCCTTTCCAGCACATATTTTACCAGCCGGTTCAGAGAGGTGTCTTTGGAGGCATCCTCCGTCCAGCGTACGAGATCATTCCATTGCTCATCAAGATATTTATCCGTAATATCGAACAGGATTTCGTTTTTGCTTTTATAGTGGTAATAGAGGGTTCCCTTGGAAATGCCGGCAGTATGGGCGATTTCGGAAAGGGAGATATCGGAAAGCTTCCTGGTTTCCAGAAGCTTTTCCGCCGCATCCAATATTAATTCTTTCACATTGTCTTTTCTTGGTGCTGCCATAATAAATATACCTGCTTTCCTGAATGAATAAAACATAAAGGACTGCGTTTGCTGTCCGTATTTAAAAATCAGTATAGCTGATATTGTGTAAAATGTCTATAAAATATAATAGGAATCAAGTAAAAATATTAAAACTATACATATTTATTTGACTTTTTCCCATCACTCTGCTATGCTGTAATCATAGAGTCGGTCATGTGGACGACTTGAGGAGGCGTATATGGGGATTGATAAAATTAACAAAAGGCTGCACGATGCCTATGGGGGACAGGTGCGGGCGGAGGATAAAGGGGATTACATTGTGGTTACCGGACGCCTGAAGGAATGGAAAGACATTGTGGCAGCCTGTGGTATGTGCGTGCAGAAGGGGAAGAAGAACCGGAAAAAGCATGTGGTAAATGATATTGTTTTCGAAGGCGGCAGCAATCCCGGGATGCGTATGCCGGGCCTGAGGGATTCTTCATTAGAGGGCGCCGCGCCTGACGTCCTGATTATTGGAGGCGGCATCTCCGGAGCCAGTATAGCAAGGGAACTGTCCCGCTGGCAGCTGGATATCCTGCTGGTGGAAAAAGAGGCCGATCTGGCGGTACAGTCCTCGGGACGGAATGACGGCGAGGTACATCCAGGTGTGGATTTGAGGAAAGGCAGCCTGAAGCAGGAATATGTGCTGAAGGGAAACCGAATGTACGATCAGATTTGTGAGGAGCTGGACGTTCCTTTCCGCAGGTGCGGGCAGTATGTGGGCTTTACGCAGTGGCGCTATCTGCCGGTCATTTTTCTGTATGTACTGGAAAAGAAGTACCGGTGCAAAGTGAAAGACACCAGGCTGGTGGGAAGGAAAGCATTCCGCAGGGCGGAGCCGGAGCTGAATCCTGATTTTAAGTTTGCCATATACAATCCCGGCGCCGGCTGCGTCTGTCCTTACGGACTGACCATCGCCTATGGGGAGAATGCAGTGGAAAACGGCGCCAGGATTTCACTGAATACCGCGGTTTCAGACATGGAGGTGAAGGAGGGCATCATCCAGTGCGTCCATACGAACCGAGGGAGCATTTATCCTTCCCTGGTGATAAATGCAGCGGGAACCTTTGCGGAGGATGTGGCAAAGATGGCTCAGGATCGTTTTTATTCCATCCATCCCAGAAGAGGGACGAATTCCATCCTGGATAAGAAGGCAGGCCATCTTGTCCGTTCCATTTCTTCCGTGAGAACGATGAAAAAGACGACGGGCCATACCAAGGGCGGCGGAATGCTGCATACGGTGGATGATAATGTGCTGGTGGGGCCGGATGCTGTGGAAACCTGGGAAAAAGAAAATTTTGCTACGGAGCACGCTTCCATTGACCGGGTATTTGCCAAACAGAAGGGTACTTCGCCGGGATTGACGCAAAGGGATATTATTACCTATTTTACCGGGGTAAGGGCGGCTACTTTTGAAGAAGATTTTATTATCGAGATGGGACGCAGGACGAAGAATCTGATTCACTGCGCAGGAATCCAATCGCCGGGGCTGACCACAGCGCCGGCCGTGGCTATAGATGTGGCCGCCATGGCGGTGAAAGCCCTATCCTGCCAGAAAGAGATAAAGCCCAATACCGGCTTCCGGCCGAATAGAAAAGGGATTCCCAGGCTGCGGGAGCTGCCGGAGGAAGAGCGTGACAGGCTCATCAGGGAAAATCCGGATTACGGCGTTATCATTTGCAGATGTGAGGAAATCAGTAAGGGGGAAATACTGGATGCCCTGAATTCACCGCTTCCCGTATGTACAGTGGACGGTATTAAGAAAAGGCTGCGTCCGGGCATGGGACGCTGTCAGGGAGGCTTCTGCATGCCGCTTGTGGCGCAAATTATCAGCGAACATGAGGGAATCCCGCTCTCCCGGGTGAAGAAATCAGGAACGGAAGCTGTAATCAGCTATGGGCCTACGAAAGGATAGCCGTGCAGGCGCAGAAAGGAGCCATAGATTTGGAAGAATATGATGTTTGTGTGATAGGGGGCGGTCCGGCGGGGCTGGCGGCTGCAATTGCCGCAGATAAGGAAGGGGCCCGGGTGCTGCTGATTGAACGGGAGGAACGGCTGGGGGGAATTCTGAAGCAGTGTATCCATGACGGCTTCGGCCTGGTGCGGTTCGGGGAAATGCTCACCGGGCCTGAATATGCGGAACGCTTTATAGAAGAGTTTGAGCGGCGGGAAATCGCCTGCCGGATTCAGGCTTTTGTGACTCAGATACATAAGGAAGAACAGGGCTTTGCCATCAGTGTGGTGGACCGGACGGGAGTGAACGGTATACGCGCCCGTGCGGTAGTGCTGGCAACCGGCTGCAGGGAACGGACGGCCAGGCAGGTTTTCATCCATGGAACCAGGCCTGCGGGGATTTTTACAGCGGGATGCGCCCAGCATTTCGTCAATCTTCTGGGCGAAATGGTGACGAAACGCTGCGTGATCCTGGGAAGCGGCGACATAGGCCTGATCATGGCACGCAGGCTGACACTGGAGGGGGCAAAGGTGCTGGGAGTCTATGAAGTGAAGCCGGAGCCTTCCGGGCTGACTAGAAATATCCGACAGTGTCTGGAGGATTATCAGATTCCGCTGTTCCTTTCCCATACGGTAACGAGAGTTTTTGGCCAGGAACGGCTGGAGGCCGTGGAAATCGCCCGTGTGGACGATAAAATGAAGCCCATTGCAGGAACGGCAAAAAGGATAAGCTGCGATGCCCTCATCCTTTCCGTCGGCCTGATCCCGGAAAATGAAATCGCAGAACAGCTGGGAGTGACCATGGACGCGGCGGCCAAAGGCCCGATATGCGACGATTCCCTGATGACTGATGTGGAAGGAGTGTTTACCTGTGGGAATGCCATGCATGTAAATGATCTGGTTGACTATGTGTCCGAAAGCGGCGAGCGGGCGGGAAAAAACGCGGCCCATTATACCCGCCGCCAAAGAGAATACATAACGCTGGAAACGGATCCTTCCCTGCTTTACCTGGTGCCTCAGAGGGTGGAAGCGGCATCAGGGCAGCCTGTTGTGCTGTATTTCAGAAGCAGCCGAAGCCTGGACAGGGCGGTATTGGAAATTCATGACGGAGAACATATTCTTTTCCAAAAGGAGTATGAGGATTTGAAACCGCCGGAAATGGAAAGGATGACTCTGGATTTTAAAAAACTGGGTAGAACAGCGGGATCCCGCCTGTTATTTACCCTGAGAGGAGGCGGCGGATGAAAGAGCTTACCTGTATTGTCTGTCCCAACGGCTGCCGGCTTATGGTAGAGGAAGCGGAAGGCGGGTTTAGGGTCACAGGGAACCGGTGCAAAAGAGGGGAAGAATTTGCGGTCAGGGAGATGACGGCTCCCACAAGAAGCGTATGCTCCACCGTGCGGACTATTTATCCCAAGGTGCCGGTGATCCCGGTAAGGACAGAGTCACAGATACCCAGGGAAATGATATTCCGGGTGATGGAGGAAATTAATAAGGCGCTGATAACCGGGCCTGTGGGAAGAGGAGAAACGGTGATACCTGATGTATGCGGCCTGGGTGTGGATGTGATAGCCACCAGCAATATTTTGAAATGGAAAGGGGTAACATGAGCAAACCATATAAAGAATTTGAACCGGCCTGGGTGAAAGAACCGGCGCCAAAGGACAGCTACCGTTCTGTTTTCCGGTGGGGAGATCCTGATTTTGTGAAATATCCCAAGGAATCCCTGTACAAAATGATGAAGGAAAAGTTCGGAATGACGGACGAAGATTTTAAAGCGTATGACGGGGATATCGGCATGGACCGGGTGGAGCTGAATGCGCCGTGCCGTCTGGCACCGGAGCATATCCGGGCGTTTAAGGACATTGTTGGGGCGGATTTTGTGACCACGGACGATTACCCCCGCCTGGCGGTGGCTTATGGGAAAACCGGATATGACGCGCTGCGGCTGCGCCAGAAACGCATTGACTGCCTGCCGGATGTGGTGGTGTATCCGGATACCACGGAGCAGATAGAAAAAATTGTGGCTTACTGTACGGCGCACAAAATACCGCTCTATGTTTACGGCGGCGGCAGCAGCGTAACCAGAGGCGTGGAACCGGTGAAGGGCGGCGTTTCCCTGGATATGAGGCTGCGGTACAATAAGGTGCTTTCCTTTAATGAAACGGATCAGACCATCACCGTACAGACCGGGATGTCAGGGCCGAAGCTGGAGGAAACCCTGAACCGGGCGCCGGAGCTGTTCGGGGCGAAAAGAGCCTATACCTGCGGCCATTTTCCCCAGTCCTTTGAATACAGCAGCGTAGGCGGCTGGGTGGTTACCAGAGGCGCCGGACAGAATAGCACCTATTACGGCTGCATTACGGATATTGTCATGAGCCAGAAATATGCCACGCCGGTGGGAACCATTCAGACAAGCGGTTATCCCAGGGAGGCCACCGGACCCAATCTGAACCAGATTATGATGGGCGGCGAAGGCACCTTCGGCGTACTGACGGAGGTGACACTGAAGGTATTCCGCTATATGCCGGAAAACAGGAAGCGTTTTTCCTTTATTTTCCATGACTGGGAAACGGGGATGGCGGCGGCCAGGGAAATGATGCAGTGTGAAGCCGGTTTTTCCTCCGTGTTCCGTCTTTCCGATCCGGAGGAAACCAATCTGATGCTGCGGCTCTACAACGTGGATGAAACACCGCTGCAGAAGCTGTTCGATTTAAGGGGCTACAAGGATATGGAGCGCTGCCTTTTCCTGGGCTTTACGGACGGGGAAAAGGGATTTTCCAGGAACGTGGCAAAAAATATAAAACGAATCGCCAGGCAGTTCGGCGGCATGAGCTTAACCTCCTATGTGACAAAAAGCTGGGAGCACGGACGTTTTACCGATCCCTATCTCAGGGATACCATGCTGGATTTCGGCGTGATGACGGATACGCTGGAGTGCACTGTCAACTGGTCCAACATGGCTAAAGTACACAGGGAGGTACGTGAGGTCTGTCATAAGCTGCCCAATACCATCGTCACAACCCATATGTCCCATTGCTATCCCCAGGGGGCAAACCTGTATTTCATTTTTATTACCAGGATGGATGATGCGGAAAAATTCAGGGCTTACCACAGTACGATTCTGGACGCCATCCAGAAATCCGGCGCTGCCATGAGCCATCACCACGGCATCGGCAAGATGTTCGCACCCTGGCTGGAAGGACAGCTGGGAAGGACGGAATATGGGGTATTGTGTGCACTGAAAAATTATTTTGATCCGGACTACTGTATGAACCCGGGAGGAACGCTGGGCTTTGATGTCCCTGAGGAGGAAAAGCGTTTCCTGAAGGAGTGATGCAGGCGGAAAAGGGATGGAAAGCGGCGGGGGATTATGGAAGGAAAGCAATTCACGCAAGAGAAGCAAGAGAAAAAGGAACGGATTGTACTGGTTTTTGATGTGGGGACACAGAGCACCAGGGCACTGCTTATCAATAACAGAGGCTCTATCCTGGCAAAGGCGCAGAAAAAGCATGAGCCGCCTTATGTTTCGCCGGATACGGACTATGCGGAGCAGGATGCGCAGTTTTATTACGGCAAGCTCTGTGAGGCAGCCCTGACACTGAAGGAAAAAGAGCCGGATCGATGGGCGCGTGTGGAGGCGGTTTCCCTGACGGCCATACGTAGCACCTGTGTCTGTGTGGATCGGGAAGGGACGCCCATCCGCCCGGCCTTTGTGTGGCTGGACAACAGGAAGGCGGAAGGGACGCCGCGCTTTTCCCAGCTCTCCAGAATCATGCTGAAGGCTGTGGGAATGGAGCAGACGGCCAATATGCAGTACCGGAAGGCCCAGTGCAACTGGATGCGGGAAAAAGAACCGGAGAACTGGGAAAAGACCTATAAATATCTGATGATAAGCGGCTATCTGATTTTCCGCCTGACGGGGAAAATGGTCGATTCCGCAGCCAGTATGGTGGGCAGGGTTCCCTTTGACCACCGGACGAGAACCTGGCAGAAAAAAAGTGATCTCACCAGGCCCGTCTTTCCCATTGAACCGGAAAAACTCTGTGAGATCGTGGAGCCGGGAGAGATACTGGGACGTGTATCGGCAAAGGCAGCTGCGGATACGGGGCTGCCGGAGGGGCTGCCTCTCATTGCCTCAGGTTCAGATAAGGCCTGTGAGATCCTGGGATTAGGCTGCATTACGAAAGAAAAGGCGGCGATCAGCTTCGGAACTACGGCCACGGTAACCTTTACCACCGATGCCTATGTGGAGCCGGAACGTTTTATTCCGCCCTATGCGTCGGTGATGAGGGGACATTTTACGCCGGAGATAGAAATTTTCAGGGGCTACTGGCTGGTTTCCTGGTTCAAGCGGGAATTTGCCGCCAAGGAAATCGAAACGGCGCAGACTTTGGGAATTTCCGCGGAGGAGCTGCTGAACCGGCGGCTGAAGGAAGTGCCGGCGGGATGTGAGGGACTGATTTTTCAGCCCTATTTTACGCCGAATACCACCATGCCGGTGGCAAAAGGGGCTGTGATCGGATTTTCCGATGTGCATACCAGGATACATATTTACAGGGCCATTATTGAAGGGATTAATTTTGCGCTTATGGACGGGCTGAAGCTTCTGGAGAAGCAGTCAGGACATAAATTCCTTGAAATCTATGTGGGCGGCGGCGGTGCCCAGAGCGATGAAATCTGCCAGATTACGGCAGACATGTTCGGACTTCCCGTTATCCGCACACAGACCTTTGAGGTTTCCGGGATCGGAAGCGCTATTGCGGCCTTTGTGGGTATGGGAGAGTTTACAGACTATGAAGAAGCGGTGGGCAGCATGGTTTTCAAAAAAGATTTCTTTTCCCCGGATATGCAGCAGCATCAGATATACAATACGCTGTATGAAGAAATTTTCCGAAATATTTACGGACGCCTGTCTCCGCTGTACCAGCGTCTGAACGATATTTATAAATAAGTTACTGTTCACTCCGTGACCAGTAACTGCATAAATCCATTAAAAATTGCCTGCGGCAATGGGATTTATGCACTCTTGAATCACTTTCTTACGTACTGTGCAGTAAATGCACAGTACTGTGTGAACAGTAACATAAATAACACAATTTGGCACAAAAGCTCTGAAAATGCTGGACATAAACGGCATGGCAAAGGTATAATAGAAACGGAAAAACAAATACTAACAGAACAGACAGGCCCTGCAGCTATCACAGGTTTGCAGGGCTCTTTTCAGGAGGAGCGTACGGTGAAGCATTATGGTGTTTTTGATATGATTGGTCCGGTGATGGTGGGGCCGTCCAGCAGCCATACGGCGGGTGCGGCCAGACTGGGCCTGCTTGCCAGGCATCTTTGCGGGGAGGATATAAAAAAGGCCCGCTTTTACATGCATGGTTCGTTTGCGGAGACCTATAAGGGGCACGGAACCGACAAGGCGCTTCTGGCGGGGATTCAGGGAATCCGGTACGATGATGAACGGCTGAAGCAGGCCTATGAGCTGGCGGCGGAAAAGGGGATTGAAGCGGAGTTTATTCCCGCGGATCTGGGAGATGTGCATCCGAATACCGTGCACATGGAGCTTATCACCCAAAGCGGCAGGCTTTTTACCATGACAGGAAGCAGTATCGGCGGCGGCAGCGTCTGCATTACAGAAATCGATGGCGTGACGGTGCAGTTTTCAGGGGAAAGACCGATTCTGGCCACCAAGCATACGGACGAGCCGGGGGTGATTGCGGGAATTACCGCGATTCTGTATGCCTATCGGATCAATATAGGAAATATGCAGGTGAACCGTACTGATGACGGCCGGACCGCATGTATGTATATGGAACTGGACGGGGAGCTTCCGGAGCATTTGAAAAATGCGCTGGAGAGGGTATATGGAGTGAAACAGGTACTGCTGCTCAATCCGGGGGATGTGGGCTGACGCCCGGCAGTGGCTGTGAAGGAACCGGACAGTTACGAAGAAAGAAAGGAGCTGTGCAGGTGTCCCGGGAAATGGGATGCCGGGAGGACAGCGGGCAGGGAAGATTATGTTTATACTGGATACGGAAAATCTGATCAATACATTAAAGGAAAACAATCAGACGCTGTGGGAATATGCACTGAATCAGGAGATGGAACGCAGCGGCAGGACAAGGGAAGAGCTCAGGGAACAGATGGACCAGTCGCTTTCTGTGATGGAGCGCTCCGCGCAGAAAGCGAGGAGGGAACCGGTGCGTTCCGTAAGCGGGCTGACCGGCGGTAATGCCTGCCTTTATGAGCAGTACCGTCAGGAAGGGAAAAGCCTTTTGGGAGAGGTGGCATCGCTGGCAGTGGGCATGGCTCTTTCCTGTTCGGAAATCAATGCTTCCATGCAGTGCATTGTGGCCTGCCCTACAGCCGGCTCCTGCGGTATCGTGCCTGCGGCTGTTCTGGCATGTGCGCAGAGCAGGGGACTGGATCGGGAATGTATGGTAAATGCTTTATTTACGGCTTCTGCCATAGGGATTATCATAGGCAGCCGGGCTACGGTTTCCGGAGCGGAAGGCGGGTGCCAGGCGGAATGCGGAGCGGCTGCGGCCATGGGGGCGGCGGCTGTTACGGAAATGCTGGGCGGCTCACCGGAGGCGGCATTCCATGCTGCGGCCATGGCTCTGAAAAATGTACTGGGACTTACCTGTGATCCGGTGGCCGGGCTTGTGGAAATCCCCTGTATTAAGAGGAATGCCTCCGGAGCCATGAATGCCCTGCTTTCTGCGGATCTGGCGCTGGCGGGAGTGAAGAGCTATATTCCCTTTGACGAGGTGGTGGACGCCATGTATGCCATAGGGAAGGCGATGCCCCAGTCAGTGAGGGAAACGGCCAAAGGCGGACTGGCGGTTACGCCTACGGGAATGCGGCTGAGACACGGTAACAACAAAGGAGAAGAAAAATGACGGTAAAGACGAATTTATTTCCCGGCGGGGTAAGACGCGCACTGACTATGAGCTATGATGACGGACAGCTTTTTGATGTCCGTCTGGCGGCTCTTTTTGACAAATACCATATCAGGGGAACCTTTCATCTTAACAGCGGCAATATCGGTAAGGAACGTTATGTAAAGGAATCGGTGCTGGCACAGCTGTACCGCAACCATGAGGTTTCCGTACATACGGTGACCCATCCTTATCTTACGCAGATCCCCGATACGGGTGTGCTTACGGAAATACTGGAGGATAAGAAAATGCTGGAGGCGGCCTGCGGCTATCCGGTACGCGGCATGTCTTACCCCTTCGGCGCATATTCGGAGCATGTAATCGAGCTGGCCCGCAGCTGCGGCATGGAATACAGCCGGACGGTGGAGGCCACAGGCCGGTTTGATCTTCCTGAGGATTTTATGAAATGGCATCCGACAGCCCATCATAACGGGGATTTGAAGGGACTCTGGAAGCAGTTTAAGGAACGGGATTTTGATCAGATGCTGCTTTTTTATGTCTGGGGCCACAGCTTTGAATTTGATGGTGCGGACAACTGGGAGGTAATGGAAGAATTCTGTAAAATGGCGGCGGATCAGGAGGACGTATGGTATGCCACGAACATCCAGATCAAGGATTATGTGACAGCAGCCAGAAGCCTGGTTTTCAGTACGGACATGCACATGGTATACAACCCGTCCGCTCTTGACGTCTGGATCAGTGTAGACGGTGAGCCCGTCTGCATCCGTGCCGGGAAGCTGTGGAAAAGATAGATGCTGTCCGGACTGACCGTAATTTATCAGAGATTTTACCATAGAATGGCAGATTAGGCTTTACTGATAAGCGGAATAGTGGTAAAACTGTATTTGTGCGGCAAAGCAGCAGGACACGCCGATGTGTCTGCCTGGTTCGTTGCCCGCGGAAATCAACAGGAAAGTGAAAAAACATGGACAGCAATTTTCAGATTATCAGTGACGGCTCCTGCGATCTGCCTCCGGAGCTGGCAGAAAAAAAACACATTCGGGTGGTGCCTTTTTACGTGTCCTTCGATAATAAGAATTATCAGAAGGAAATTGAAGAGATTGGAATCCGGGAGTTTTATCAGAAGATGGTGGATAACCCGGGCGTTTATCCCAAATCCTCCCTCCCCTCCATCCAGGATTATTATGATGCCTTTGAAACGTACGCCAGGGAGAAGGTTCCGGTTTTCTGTATCTGCATCACCACAAAATTCAGCGGCTCCATGCAGTCGGCTCTGTCCGCAAAGGAGCTGATTCTGGAAGATTATCCTGAGGCGGTAATTACGGTGATGGATGCGACGGTGAATACGGTGCTTCAGGGGCTTCTGGTTCTTGAGGCGGCGGCCATGCAGGAGAGCGGGGCAGGGTATGAGGAAACGATTGCCAGGATCAAAGAAATCAGAAGCTCCGGCAGAATCTTTTTTACGGTAGGAAATATGGAATACCTGAAGGCCGGCGGAAGAATCGGCAAGGTGGCAGGCGCGGCAGGC